>NZ_JBEOPP010000065.1:0-26297 GCF_040310185.1 Shewanella sp. T24-MNA-CIBAN-0130
CCTTGCTAATGACCTTGCTAATGACCTTGCTAATGACCTTGCTAATGACCTTGCTAATGACCTTGCTAATGACCTTGCTAATGACCTTGTTAATGACCATTTATCGACTTGCAATAGACTCACTATTGACGCTCCTATTAACTCGTGAAGACGCCTTAGTTGCAAGAAATGGCAAGTTTGACAAGTCGCGATCTGCTCACATCAAAATATCATGATGCGCTTGCTGGTTCGCTGATGTTTTGCTTGGTTGTCTATTATGCAAAGATCATCGAACCACCATGTGTTGGCACTTAAATTGCTTAATATTATTAATTGAAATAAAAATCGTCAGTGAAGCGACGGTGGCGAGCTTATTACGAGGCTTTTGCAATCACCTTATACATATAATTGAACAGACAAATATGTGTCGTATAGAGGGTGATGACCTAGCTGTTTTTAGACGATATATCACCTAACCTTGTTTAATTGAGTGGAGCAGATTATGCAGCAGATGAACAATATCTTACTTGGCAATAGCAGTAAACCTGCCGATGCGAGCACGAAAGTAAACGTGCAAGGTGTTGAAAATAAAACATTTTTATCTGCTTTTAATCAAGCGAGCGAATCCGGTCTTATTTTACGGCGTAACGCTAATACGGCGCAGGTGTCGTTTGATGCTGAAGCGGGGAAAGCAAATGCTGGCATCGCAAGTGAGCTGTCTACAGACGAAAATGCTGATGTTGAAATGATTTTTGCTCAACTTAATATGGCGGATTCAATCAATAAACGTCATTCCTCTGGCGGAAAAGAATTGCCACATGTCGAACAATCTGAGGTTTATTTTGACACAACATTTTCGGCAGAAGCGCCAAACAGTGCTGTTGTTGAAAAGACCAATAATGATGTCGGTGTTAGTGAGTTATTTACTGATACTATTGATTTACCGGCAGATTCTATCAATGCCAAAGAGGCTCTTTCTCAGCTTAGCGCTGAAGAACTAGACAACTTAATGGCATTTGCTGATTTATCGGTAAAAGATTTACAAGCGTTAGACCCTCAAGCTTTAAACGTATTAATTAGTGATTTTAATCTACAAGCACCGGTTATTGATGAGTCTATTTTAGCTATGGTGGAGGCTGATATAGACAGCAAGCTTAATAGTGAACAACAAAACCAAATTGATAAATCAGTCGCCACCAGCGTGGTGATTCAAGGTAAAGCGAGTGCTACCGATGTTAACTCTGCACTTAATTCTGCAGCCGTTAAATCAGATATGACGGGTCCTTTTAGCTCTGGGCTTAGTCGCTCTGCCGCTTCAGTTGAAGCGACTTCAGCGATGAACGTCGATCCCAAGACTATTTTAGGTGATAACGATCGCATTAATAGCAATGTTCAAGTAGATACTGATAATGCCAAAGTACTGGCAAAAGCTGATTTTTCAGTGGTATTAGACTCCTTAGCGATAAAGCGCGCCTCCGGTGAGCCTTCAACCCACTTAACCCCAGCTAATTTTGGCTTAGATGCTGTGGCTGATGTCAGTGAAACTGATAATAAGACCTTACAAAATCATAATAGCTTTACCTCGGTCAATAAAAGTGATGTGCCGCAATTCCAGTTATCGATAAGACCGCAAGGAGAAGCTGGCGCTCAGATGCAAGAGATGATCCAGCGTTTTTCTCCGGTGATGAAACAGCAGTTAATCACTATGGTAAGTAATGGTGTTCAACAAGCTGAAATTCGGCTTGATCCAGCCGAACTTGGACATTTAACGATTAAAATTCAAATCCAAGGCGATCAAACTCAAGTGCAGTTTCATGTTGCCCAGTCGCAAACCCGAGATATCGTTGAGCAAGCTATGCCACGATTACGTGAGATGCTTGCGCAAGAAGGATTACAATTGACCGACAGTCATGTGTCCCAAGGCGATGGCGGTAGCGAACAGCAGCATGAACAATCAGGAGATCATAGTGGGGAAGGCCGCCAATTGGATGAAATTTCAACACAAGAGGTCAGCTTGCTGACAAATCCATCAAGGAGTTTACATTCAGCTATAGATTATTATGCTTAAGCAGGTAACCTATGGCAACAATATGACTTCGTAACAATAGCGAGTTATTTAGCTAAATTATAATGTTAATTATAATGTTAATTATAATGTTAATTATAATGTTAATTATAATGTTAATTATAATGTTAATCACAATGTTGATTTGGGACCATGATGGCTGAACAAGAATTAGAATTAAACGAAGTCCCAGAAGGCGGTAACAAATCCAATAAGCTGATCATCTTTGGTGGTATTGGTTTAGTGTTGGTTTTGCTCATTGGGGGCGGATTGTGGTTTTTTATGGGTTCAAGCGAGCCTGCCTCTCCCGCAGATACCGCTACTGAAACAAAAGCACCAACAGTAAGTGCAGGAGCTGAATATGTTGGCATGCCAAGACCTTTTCTGTTTAATTTACCGGGTGTTGATCGCGCGAGGCTGGTTGAAATTAAAGTCCAATTAATGGTGCGTGGCGAAGATGATAGCGTGCTTATAAAAAAACATATCCCATTGATTGAGGATGCATTATTAACCACTTTTAGTGCCGCAGATGTGCAAAAACTGAGTACCCAAGCCGGTAAAGATGAGTTACGTCAGTTAGCGTTACTTAATGTTCAAAATACATTGCAACCAGTAACAGGGGGGACAGTCGTTGAAAAAGTCCTGTTTACTGGCTTTGTAATGCAATAACCAATAACCAAAAAAACATTAACTGCTAAGGCGATGATGTGAGTGATTTATTAAGCCAAGATGAAATTGATGCGCTATTACATGGTGTTGATGATGTCGATGATGATGAAATAGAACAAAATAGTGCTGATGCGCAGTCTTATGATTTCTCATCTCAAGACCGAATTGTGCGTGGCCGTATGCCTACGCTTGAAATCGTTAATGAACGATTTGCACGACATTTACGCATCAGTATGTTTAACATGATGCGCCGTGCGGCCGAAGTGTCGATCAATGGCGTACAAATGCTTAAGTTTGGCGAGTACGTGCATACTCTATTTGTGCCAACCAGTTTAAATATGGTGCGTTTTAGTCCACTTAAAGGCACCGCGTTAATCACCATGGAAGCAAGATTAGTCTTTATTCTTGTCGATAACTTCTTTGGTGGCGATGGTCGTTTTCATGCCAAAATTGAAGGCCGTGAATTTACCCCAACAGAACGTCGAATTGTACAGTTATTGCTCAAAATCATTTTTGAAGATTACAAAGAAGCATGGTCGCCGGTAATGGATGTGGAGTTTGAATACCTCGACTCTGAAGTGAACCCTGCGATGGCGAACATTGTCAGTCCGACCGAAGTGGTGGTGATTAACTCATTTCACATCGAAGTTGACGGTGGTGGCGGTGATTTTCATATCACAATGCCGTATTCAATGATTGAGCCAATCCGTGAATTACTCGATGCCGGTGTTCAAAGTGATAAACAAGATACGGATATGCGCTGGTCGCAAGCATTACGTGATGAAATCATGGACGTGAAAGTGGGCATTGATGTCAATGTTGTTGAACATGAAGTGACATTACGCGATGTTATGGGCTTTAAAGCGGGCGATATAATCCCGATTGAATTACCTGAACACATTATGATGAAAATTGAGGATTTGCCGACTTATCGTTGTAAAATGGGTAAATCGCGCGATAATTTAGCGGTAAAAATCAGTGAAAAAATCCCACGGCCAGAAACGGTTAAAACAGAGCTGCAATTAGTGACTCGCAAAGGCAAGTCGCGTGATATTTCAGAGTTATAAGGTGAAGTGAATGAGCACAGAAGATACAGGCGATGACTGGGCTGCCGCAATGGCTGAGCAGGCTATAGAAGAAGCGGAACAAGTTGAGCTTGATGAGTTAGTCGATGATTCCAAACCTATTTCTAAAGAAGAAGCGGCAAAGTTAGATGGCATATTAGATATTCCGGTGACCATTTCTATGGAAGTGGGACGCAGTTTTATCAGCATCCGTAATCTACTTCAGCTGAATCAAGGTTCGGTGGTCGAACTTGACCGTGTAGCGGGTGAGCCACTGGACGTGATGGTCAATGGAACCTTGATTGCCCATGGTGAAGTGGTGGTCGTTAATGATAAGTTTGGTATCCGTTTGACGGATGTTATTAGCCAGACAGAACGGATCAAAAAACTTAAATAACTCGATTAACTAAATAAAACAATAATATAGCAAAGGTTGGGATAGTGTTGATCTTTGCTGATTTGGTTACACATTACAAGGAATAGCAGTGGCTAATGTGATACTAATGCTCAGCGTCATGAGTGAGGCATTGAGCGCCCCTGAAGTGTCTAGCACTCTAACGAATAACCCGTTAGCTCATCCCTCTGAAGTGTCTAATGCCGCAACATTAGCCAATATGGTTGGTGGGTTAATTGCCGTATTAGCGCTTATCTTTTTGTTAGCTTACATTGTCAAACGGCTTAAATTAGTGCCTTCAAATGGCGGTGTGATTAAAACAATTGCCGTTACCCCTATAGGCCAGCGTGAGAAAGTCGTACTGGTGGAGGTCAACGGCCAACAATATCTTCTTGGTGTGACCTCGCAACAAATTAATCTTATTGATAAGTTAGCCACCTCCGTCGATGTTCCTATTTCTTCGTTTGCCAGTCGCCTAAAACAAGCCAAGGAACAGCAATAATGAATAAGTACACAAGCGTGTTGGTGTTGGCGGTAATGGCGCTAGTGGCATTGGTTTTATCGCCCTCAGCAATGGCACAAGACGGGGTGTTACCTGCGTTAACGGTCACCACAGCTGCAGATGGAACAACTGAATATTCGGTAACCATGCAGATTTTATTGCTAATGACAGCAATGAGTTTTATCCCTGCGATGGTGATAATGCTCACCTCCTTTACCCGTATTATTGTGGTGTTATCGATATTAAGACAAGCTTTAGGGTTACAGCAAACACCGTCGAATCAAGTGCTGATTGGGATTAGTTTGTTTATGACTTTCTTTATTATGGCGCCGGTATTCGATAAAATTTATGCTGAAGCTGTAGAGCCTTATATTAATGAAACGTTAACATTAACTCAGGCTTATGATGTTGGAAAAGAGCCTATTAAATCATTTATGCTGTCGCAAGTTAGGACCACCGATTTACAAACCTTCATCGAAATATCCGGATATAAAGATATTCAATCTCCAGAACAAACGCCTATTAGTGTGGTGATCCCTGCATTTATCACCAGCGAGCTTAAAACGGCATTTCAAATAGGTTTTATGTTGTTTGTGCCCTTTTTAGTCCTCGATTTGGTTGTCGCCAGTATTTTGATGGCTATGGGTATGATGATGTTGTCACCGATGATCGTGTCATTACCGTTTAAAATTATGTTGTTTGTACTCGTTGATGGTTGGGGTCTTGTCATGGGGACTTTAGCGAACAGCTTTGGAATATAAGGCGCTAAAGTTATGTCTCCAGAATCGCTAGTTGATGTTTTTCGAGAAGCATTGTCCGTTATCGTACTGATCGTGGCAGCGATTATTTTGCCCGGCTTATTTGTCGGTTTAATTGTGGCGGTGTTTCAGGCCGCGACCTCCATTAACGAGCAAACCTTAAGCTTTTTACCGCGTTTAATGATGACGTTATTCGCGTTGATGTACTTAGGCCATTGGCTGGTGCAAACCATGATGGATTTCTTTTTCGAGATGGTGAATCTCATTCCACAAGTGATAGGGTAAGTTATGGATATTTTGTTTGATGAAATCAGTCAAACAATTGCTGCTTATCTTTTGCCGTTTTTTCGTATTTCATCCATGCTCATGGTGATGGTGGTCTTTGGCGCAAATACCACGCCGGCTAGGGTTCGACTCTTGTTATCCGTGGCCATTACCGTGGCTGTTGCACCTATTTTACCCCCAGTTGTAAATGTCGAATTACTGGCATTAAGTTCCGTTTTTGTGATTGTTCAGCAAATATTAATTGGGGTGACAATGGGTTTTGTGACCTTAATGGCCATGCAAACCTTTGTGTTAACAGGGCAAATTATTGGTATGCAGACCAGTTTAGGTTTTGCTTCAATGGTTGATCCTGGTTCTGGGGCGCAAACACCCGTAGTGGGTAACTTATTTTTGTTATTGGCAACGCTTATCTTTTTGGCTGTTGACGGCCATTTATTGATGTTTCGGATGCTGGTGGCGAGTTTTGAAACCATTCCGATATCAAATCAAGGTATATCAATCGCCAATTATCGCGCCCTTGCCGATTGGGGCGGTTTCATGTTTGGCGCTGCGCTGACAATGTCAATCTCAGCTATTACTGCCTTGTTATTAATTAACTTATCCTTTGGTGTAATGACTCGCGCATCGCCGCAGTTGAATATTTTCTCTATTGGTTTCCCAGTTACCATGGTCTGTGGTTTGCTGATTTTGTGGTTAACATTGGGACCGATTATGGCGCATTTTGATGAAGTTTGGTCGGCTGCGCAACTACTTATGTGTGATGTGCTGCAGCTTGAATGTCAACGTGATGGCTCAGTGGTATTTTAGGGGGCACAGATGGCAGAAAATGACAGTAGTCAAGAACGCGATGAAGAACCCACCGAGAAGCGACTTGAACAAGCCCGTGAAAAAGGCCAAGTCGCCCGTTCTAAAGAATTAGGTACCGCAGCAGTATTATTGGCCGCATCGGTTGGATTTTCGATGACAGGACCGGCTATTGCCAAAGGTATCCATACCATAATGAAACAACTATTTACCATGGAACGCGACCAAATTTTTGATACCAACTCCATGTTTCGTGTATGGGGCGTAGTGGGGAACGAGCTTGCTGGGCCGTTAATTAGCTTTATTGCTTTACTGGCATTTGTGGCTTTTTTGGGCAATATTGTTTTAGGTGGGATCTCTTTTTCAGTCAAAGCCTTTATGCCTAAAGGCAGTAAGTTAAACCCCATGAACGGTTTTAAGCGTATGTTTGGTACCCAAGCATTGGTTGAACTGACTAAAGGTATTGCTAAATTTGCGGTGGTGGCATTATCCGCTTACTTCCTACTAAGATTTTATTTCATTGATATTTTGACCCTGTCTAGCGATCACTTACCTGGCAATGTCTATCATTCTTTAGAGTTGCTCATTTGGATGTTTATCGTACTGTGCAGTTCGATGTTATTGATTGTTATTATTGATGTGCCATTTCAAATTTGGAATCACAAGAAACAATTAAAAATGACCAAGCAAGAAATTAAAGATGAGTATAAAGATTCTGAAGGTAAGCCTGAAGTTAAAGGCAAAATTAGACAAATGCAGCAGGAGATGGCGCAACGGCGTATGATGACCGAAGTGCCTAACGCTGATGTGATTGTGGTTAACCCAGAGCATTATGCTGTGGCGGTAAAATACGATGTAAGTCGCTCTTCTGCGCCATTTTTAATCGCCAAAGGTGTCGATGACGTTGCCTTTAGAATACGTGAAATTGCTCGCGAACATAATGTTGCTATTGTATCGGCCCCGCCATTAGCTCGTGCTATTTACCACACCACTAAGATTGATCAACAAGTGCCAGAAGGCTTATTTACCGCGGTCGCACAAGTACTTGCCTATGTATTTCAGCTTAGGCAATATCAAAAAGGTAAAGGTCGTCGTCCTAAAGCTATCCCACTTAGTCAGCCCATTCCTGATGATTTGAAGCATTAATCGCCACTCAATTCGCTTATGTCGTTAAATGACTCCCTCTGTCTTAGTTTTGGCTTAGTTTTTGCTTCGTTAGTCTATTAGCGTCAAATAACAGTACATTATTTCGCAATAGACTACATGAAGGGTTGACCTCAATGGATGCAAAAGCCGCTTTCGGGCAATTTAAACAAATAAGACCGTCGACATTTAAGGGCATTGGTACGCCTTTAATCGTGCTCGCGGCGCTTGGAATGGTGGTGTTGCCCATTCCAGCTTTTTTGCTCGACATCCTATTTTCATTCAATATTGCTTTAGCTTTAGTCGTACTACTCGTTGCCATTTATACGGATAGACCTCTTGATTTTGCTGCATTTCCTACCGTATTACTGGTGGCTACGTTATTAAGGCTTGCCCTTAACGTTGCCTCTACCCGGATTGTATTGCTCGAAGGCCATAATGGTGGTGATGCCGCTGGTAAAGTGATCGAAGCGTTCGGCTCAGTGGTGATTGGGGGTAACTATGCTGTCGGTTTAGTGGTATTCCTTATCTTGATCATCATTAACTTTGCGGTAGTGACCAAAGGTGCGGGGCGTATTTCTGAGGTAAGCGCTCGCTTTACCTTAGATGCCATGCCAGGTAAGCAAATGGCCATTGATGCCGATTTAAATGCCGGTACGCTGACCCAAGAACAAGCCGGTATTCGCCGTGAAGAAGTGACCCGAGAAGCTGACTTTTATGGTGCGATGGACGGGGCGTCAAAATTTGTAAAAGGTGATGCTATCGCCGGTATTATGATCTTAGTCATCAATATCTTAGGTGGCTTTATTATTGGTATTGTGCAGCACGATCTCGATTTTTCTAGCGCCGTAGAAATTTATACGTTATTAACCATTGGTGATGGTTTAGTCGCGCAGATCCCCGGTTTATTATTATCCATTGCCGCGGCTTTATTGGTGACTCGTCAAAACGAGTCAGGCGATATGGGCCAAATGATGTTCAGTCAGATGTTTGACAGTCATAAATCATTAGCCATTGCTGCTGGATTATTATTTGTCATGGGTGTTGTGCCAGGTATGCCTCATTTTGCGTTTTTGACTTTCGCAGCCATTACCGCAGCTGCCGCGTACTTTGTTTACAAGCGTAATGTTGACAATAAACAAGCTGCACTTACCTTAGCCACAAAAGGGCCGGTTGAGACTAAGAATAAAGAACCTAAAGAGTTAAGTTGGGACGATGTACGCCATGTTGATACCATAGGGCTTGAGGTTGGTTATCGCCTAATTCCATTAGTCGACAAGTCTCAAGGTGGTGAATTATTAGGCAGGATCAAAGGCGTACGTAAGAAATTGTCACAAGAGTTAGGTTTTTTAGTGCCAGCGGTGCATATTCGTGACAATTTGGATTTATCCCCTAATGCGTATCGCATTTCGTTAATGGGCGTGGTGGTCGGTGAGGCAGAAGTGAGACATGATTGCGAGTTAGCGATTAATCCAGGCCAAGTTTACGGTAAGCTTGATGGCATTGAAACTCACGACCCCGCTTTTGGTTTAGAGGCGGTATGGATAGCCCCAGAGCAACGTGAACAGGCACAAACATTAGGCTATACCGTCGTCGATACCGCAACGGTTGTGGCGACACATATCAGCCAATTACTCAGTAATAATGCGGCCAAGCTGTTAGGTTATGAAGAAGTGCAGCAGTTAATAGACATGTTGGGCAAAAACTCACCTAAATTAGTCGATGGTTTTGTTCCCGATATTATGCCGCTGGGATCTGTGGTTAAAGTGATGCAAAACCTACTCAATGAAGGGGTATCGGTACGTGATTTACGCACCATAGTGCAAACCTTGTTAGAATACGGCACCAAGAGTAATGACACCGAAGTATTAACCGCAGCAGTGCGGATTGCGCTAAAACGTATGATAGTGCAAGAAATCTCTGGACCAGAACTTGAAATCCCCGTCATTACATTGGCGCCAGAGTTGGAACAGATGTTGCATAAGTCTATGCAGGCGACCGGCGGTGAAGGTCCTAATATTGAACCGGGTCTTGCAGAGCGTATGCAACAGTCATTATTAGACGCTGCACAGAAGCAAGAAATGGTAGGACAACCAGCCATTTTATTGACATCTGGCATGCTCAGGTCAACGCTGTCACGATTTGTTAAATACACTATTCCCAATTTACGCGTGATTTCTTACCAAGAAATACCGGACGAGAAACAAATTAGAATTGTTTCTGCTGTAGGCCAATAGTGATAACGTCAGTTTATAGAGGTGCATAAGTGAAAATTAAACGATTTTTTGCCAAAGATATGCGCGCGGCATTGGCTCAAGTAAAAGAAATGTTGGGTTCTGACGCTGTCATTATGTCGAATAAAAAAGTCACTGGCGGAATCGAGATTGTCGCTGCTGTAGATTATGACGAACCTAAAGCCGCTATCGCTTCACAAGCGCCGACCACGGGTTTTATGGATGTGAGCGAAGACAAGGTGTCTTTAGGCGCTAAACCTGCCATAAAAGCCCAATCGAAGGTCAATCCTCCTGCGGCAGCAGATTCGTTACAGGCATTACTTGAAAAACAACACAATCGCATGACACAACAAATGTCCGTGCAACAAGACGAGCCAGAGTTACCTGAATGGGCTCGCCAATTACAAGGTGCAAAGTCGGCTAAACCCGCGTCGAACTTGCCACCGCAATCCGTCTCTGACAAACCAACAAAAAATAATAAAAACCACTCAGGCGATATGGATGATCTGCGTGAAGAAATGGCTTCATTACGTAGCTTATTAACTCATCAAGTTTCATCGTTAATGAAAGACCAAAAAAAGCGCACCGATCCTGTGGGAGCAATGCTTGAAAGTAAATTGATTGCCGCAGAGTTTTCTCCGGCAGTAGCTGCTAAACTAGCGGGATTAAGCCAACATTACACCCCAGCAGATTTAGTGCGCGCATTACCGCAAAGTTTAGCCAACTTACTCGACAACCAAGGCGATGATATTGTCAAACGGGGTGGTGTTGTGGCATTTGTGGGTCCTACGGGTGTTGGTAAAACGACTTCTTTAGCTAAAATTGCCGCCCGATTTGCCGCCCATCATGGACCAGAGCAGGTAGCATTGATTACCACAGATCATTACCGTATTGGCGCCTATGAGCAATTAGCCACTTATGGCAAAATAATGGGCTGTCCGGTTAAACAAGCTCATGATTTAACTGAATTAGAACAAATTCTTTATCAGTTTAGAAATCGTAAGTTAGTGTTAATTGATACGGCGGGTATGGGGCAGCGAGATATGCGTTTATATCAGCAATTAGATAATTTAACAGCCAATAGTAGAATTCCAATTAGGAGCTACTTAGTCTTGTCGGCGACCGGTCAACGTCGCGTATTGCAAGATGCGGTTGAGCATTTTAAACGGATCCCATTAGCGGGTGCGATTTTAACCAAGTTAGATGAATCAATATCAATTGCAGGTGCTTTGAGCGTATTGATTCAAAATGAGTTACCATTGAGCTATGTTACTGACGGCCAACGTGTTCCTGAGGACATGAAAGTGGCTGATACCCTAGAGTTGGCTAAGCAGGCTCTGGCGGCATTAAATGAAACAGAACAACAATCGTCACAAGACACAGCGTGGTCTAATGACAACGCCTATGCATTTGAGTAAAGTTATGACACGGGATCAAGCAAGTGGTTTACGTATGATGAATCAACCAAATAACGATAAAGTTAAAGTAATTGCCGTATCCGGTGGTAAAGGCGGAGTGGGCAAAACCAGTGTGTCAATTAATACCGCCGTTGCATTAGCTGAAAAAGGCAAACGCGTATTAGTACTTGATGCCGATTTAGGGTTAGCCAACGTCGATGTCATGCTGGGGATACGGGCTGAGAAAAATTTATCTCATGTTTTGTCCGGTGATGCCGAATTAGATGACATCATTGTGCGCGGACCTAAAGGGATCGGTATTGTTCCTGCTACGTCAGGTTCTCAAGCGATGGTAGAATTGACGCAAGCACAACATGCTGGACTTATCCGTGCATTTAGTGAAATGCGTACTCAGTTCGATATTTTAATTGTTGATACTGCAGCCGGAATATCAGATATGGTGCTGAGTTTTTCTCGTGCATCACAGGATGTATTAATTGTTGTTTGCGACGAGCCGACATCGATTACCGATGCTTATGCGCTGATTAAAATTTTAAGTCGTGAACATGGTGTGTTCCACTTCAAAATTGTGGCAAATATGGTGCGTAGTTTGCGAGAAGGTATGGAATTATTTGCAAAACTGAGTAAAGTGACCGATAGATTTTTAGATGTTGCTTTAGAGTTGGTTGCATCAATACCCTTTGATGAGAATTTACGTAAAGCGGTTCGTAAGCAAAAGTTAGTTGTTGAAGCGTATCCTAAATCTCCTTCAGCTATTGCTTACCATGGATTAGCCAATAAAATTATGACTTGGCCGGTGCCACAACAGCCCGGCGGCCATTTAGAATTCTTTGTTGAACGTCTTGTACAACGTAAACCGATACAAGAAGGAAGAACGGGTGAATAAAGCCGCAGCGTATACTCAGTTCGATAACAAAACATCTATTGTTGAACAGTATGCACCGCTGGTAAAAAAAATTGCTCATCATATGCTGGCAAGATTACCAGCATCGGTGCAACTTGATGACTTATTACAAGCTGGGATGATGGGGTTGCTTGAGGCCTCATCAAAATTTGATGATAGTAAAGGGGCCAAATTTGAAACCTTTGCTGGTATCCGAATTCGTGGTGCAATGATAGATGAAATTCGCCGAGGTGACTGGGTTCCACGCTCAGTTCATCGTAATAATCGCCGGGTTGCACAAGTGGTTGATGAATTAGGGCAGAAACTTGGACGTGATGCTCACGATACTGAAATTGCTGAAAAACTTGATATGTCGCTTGATGAATACCATCACATCTTAAATGATGTTTCTGTTGGTAAAATCATCGGTATAGAAGATCTTGGTGTTGCGCAAGATGTGTTAATCACAGACAACGAATCGCCAGATGAAACCTTTGACTCGCTTGCTGAAATTCAATTTCAATCTGCTTTGGTTGAAGCAATTAAGACATTGTCAGAAAGAGATGCGTTAGTGCTGTCGTTATATTATGACGAAGCATTAAATTTAAAAGAAATTGGTGCAATCCTTGACGTTAGCGAATCGCGAGTAAGCCAGATATTAAGTCAGGCAATGCTCAGGTTAAAAGCCAAACTCAAGCATTGGACACAAGAATAATAACTTATATAGAGCGAACGAGAGTCAGCTCACCGGAGGAAACCTTGGACAAGAATATGAAGATTCTTATTGTTGACGATTTTTCAACAATGAGGCGTATCATTAAGAACTTGTTGCGAGACTTGGGATATAATAATACTCAAGAAGCAGATGATGGCTCAACAGCCCTACCAATGTTACAAAAAGGCGATTTTGATTTTGTAGTAACAGACTGGAACATGCCTGGAATGCAAGGTATTGATTTACTTAGAGCCATTCGTGCTGATGATTCGTTAAAGCATTTACCTGTATTGATGGTAACCGCTGAAGCTAAGCGTGAACAAATTATTGCTGCAGCGCAAGCAGGTGTAAATGGTTATGTAGTAAAACCTTTCACCGCCGCTACGTTAAAAGAAAAGTTAGATAAAATCTTTGAACGACTCGCATAAGCAAGGATAAGTCATGCAGGCATCAATATCTGGCTTGGTCACTCTTGAACAAGCCCAAGAACTTGTTGAATTGCTTACCTCGGGTAATCAAGCAGAAGCTGATGATTACATCAGAGAGCTTGCAACGCCATTACAGCGTGAGCTTTTTGAAGAAGTCGGTAAGTTAACTCGACAACTCCACAGTGCACTAAAAGATTTCCAAGTTGATAACCGTTTATCTGAATTAGCGAATACCGAAATACCGGATGCTAGAGAAAGGTTGAACTATGTTATCGATATGACAGAACAAGCTGCAAATAAAACCATGGATGCAGTTGAAGAATGTCTTCCTTTGGCCGATACCATCATTAGCAATATACAATCAGTGACGCCCATGTGGGATAAATTGATGCGTCGTGATATAGAATTAGGTGAATTTAAGTCACTTTGTCATGATGTTCAACAGTTTATGTCGCATAGCGAGCATGACTCTAATCGCCTTCGCGAGCTGTTAAATCAAATTTTAATGGCACAAGACTTTCAAGATTTGACAGGCCAAATGATCCGTCGAGTGATTGATTTAGTTCGTGAAGTAGAAACTAATTTGGTTTCAATGCTAACGGTGTTTGGTGATAATGCTAGCGAATTATTGCCTACTATAAACGATAATAAAATAGAAGCAGAAGGTCCCATTATGCATGCTGAACGGCGTGAAGATGTGGTAACTGGTCAAGATGAAGTAGATGATCTGCTTTCAAGTCTGGGTTTCTAATTAGGAGTCAATTTAATGTCTTTTGATGTTGATGAAGAGATACTCCAGGACTTTTTAATTGAAGCTGGTGAGATTTTAGAGCTTCTACAGGAGCAGCTCGTTACTCTTGAAAATAATCCTGATGACAGTGATTTACTTAATGCAATTTTCCGTGGATTTCACACCGTTAAAGGTGGGGCTGGTTTTTTAAGTCTGGGTCCAATGGTTGATGTTTGTCATGAAGCTGAAAATACCTTCGATCTTTTACGCACCCGCAAACGCGGCGTAAATTCAGAGTTAATGGATATTATTTTGCAAGCGGTTGATGCGATTAATACCATGTTTGCTCAAACTCAGCAGGGACAGCAACAAGACTCAGCTGATCCTGCGTTACTCGCTAAACTCAAATTATTAAGTTCAGGTGCGCCATTACCTTCAGAAATGACGGCAGAAGAGCCAGAACCGATTGAAAATGTTATTGAGTTTAACCAGCCAGAATCCATCGAAGAAATGAGTACGCCCTCAGCGCAAACATCCGGCTCAGGCAGTATTGATGAAATTGATGAGTCAGAATTTGAAGCTTTACTTGATGCTTTACATGGTACCGGCAAAAGTCCTGCTTCATCTAAAGCTTCTGATAGTAAAAAAGCCAATATCGATTCGACGTCTGCGGTAACCAATAGTAGTGACGACATTACTGATGATGAATTTGAAGCATTGTTAGATGAATTACATGGCTCAAGCTCGTTTAAAGCTAAATCAGAAGTGGTAGTTTCAGCTAAGCCAGCTACCCCGCCTGTTGCTGAACCTCTTGTTGATTCTGATGAATTCACTGACGATGAATTTGAACGTCTTTTAGATGAATTACACGGTAAAGGCACCGCGCCGGTAGTTAAACCACAGTCAACTATCGCTGCAGAGTCTAACAAAGTGGTCGCTCCTCCAGTGTTAAAACCGACGGCAACGCCAATTGTTAAGCCGGTAGTGTCTTCTGCCCCCGCAGTTGCTCCTAAGGCGCCTTCTGTTCCGCAAGGTGAGACAACCGTTCGTGTTGATACCGCTCGATTAGACGACATAATGAATATGGTTGGTGAGTTGGTCTTAGTTCGTAACCGACTGGTTAGCTTAGGCATTAATCGTGAAGATGAGGAAATGTCTAAGGCTCTTGCTAACCTTGATTTAGTCACTGCTGATTTGCAAGGCGCAGTGATGAAGACCCGCATGCAGCCTATCAAGAAAGTGTTTGGCCGATTCCCTCGTGTTGTTCGAGATATGGCCCGCACCTTAAATAAAGAAATTAATTTAGTCATGATTGGTGAAGATACCGATCTTGATAAAAATTTAGTTGAGGCGTTAGCCGATCCTTTGGTCCACTTGGTGCGAAACTCAGTCGATCACGGTATCGAAATGCCGATTACTCGTGAAGCAAGTGGTAAATCTCGAACGGGCACGATTACCTTATCGGCTAGCCAAGAAGGTGACCATATCCTACTTAAAATTGAGGATGATGGCGCGGGAATGGACCCTGAGAAGCTAAAACAGATTGCGATAAGTCGTGGTGTGTTAGATGAAGATGCAGCCGCGAGAATGACCGATAACGAAGCTTATAACCTGATTTTTGCTCCAGGCTTTTCAACCAAAGTTGAAGTTTCAGATATTTCAGGCCGTGGAGTGGGTATGGATGTGGTGAAAACCCGCATCAACCAACTTAACGGTACGGTTTATATTGATTCGATGAAAGGTAAGGGCACCATACTTGAAATTAAAGTGCCATTAACCTTGGCGATTATGCCGACATTGATGATTGAAGTGTCCAATCAAGTCTTTGCACTGCCGTTAACGAGTGTGAATGAAATCTTTAATTTAGATATAACAAAAACCAATATTGTTGATGGTCAATTGACGGTTATTTTCCGTAATAAGGCCGTGCCATTATTTTATCTAGAAAAATGGTTGCAGAGCAAAAAATCAACCTTTGAACATGGTGATAAGAAGCATGGTCATGTTGTGATCGTTCAGCTTGGTACCATGCAGATTGGCTTCGTTGTTGATGCATTGATTGGACAAGAAGAAGTTGTTATCAAGCCACTTGGCAGTATGTTACAAGGTACGCCTGGAATGGCGGGTGCGACAATTACATCTGATGGTGGCATTGCACTTATTTTAGATGTGCCAGGGCTGCTAAAACACTACGCTAAAAGTAAAAAGTAACAATAAAAGTTCCATTATTTAAGGAATTAAATGGCCATAAAAGTACTAGTTGTAGATGATTCTAGCTTTTTTCGACGTCGAGTCAGTGAGATTGTCAATCAAGATCCTGATCTCGAAGTTGTTGCCGTTGCTGTTAATGGTAAAGAAGCTGTTGAGATGGCTGCAAAATTAAAGCCTCAAGTCATTACGATGGACATTGAGATGCCTGTGATGGATGGGATAACGGCTGTTCGTGAAATCATGGCGAATAATCCTATCCCTATTTTGATGTTTTCATCGTTAACTCATGATGGCGCTAAAGCGACACTGGATGCGTTAGACGCTGGTGCATTGGATTTTTTACCAAAACGCTTTGAGGATATTGCGACGAATAAAGACGATGCGATACTGTTGTTACAACAACGAATTAAAGCATTAGGTCGACGCAGGATGTATCGTTCTAGCTCGTTATCGATTACATCATTACCGCAACCTCGTAGAGCAACGACGACTGCCGCAGATACCCATACCTCACATCGACCATTAAGTAGTCGCTTGCCCCCACATGCCGCACCAGTTGCAGCCCGTTCTAGTCTATCGAGTGCACCCGCTGATCGCCAAACCGCCAATCCAACAACGTCTTCAGTATCGTCTATTCGAGCCAGCGGTAAGCAATATAGAGCATTATTAATTGGGACATCAACCGGTGGGCCGGTCGCATTACAGAAGGTGTTAACGGCATTTCCAGCCAATTATCCTCATCCTATTGTGTTGATCCAGCACATGCCTGCGGCGTTTACCCCAGCCTTTGCGGCACGCTTAAATACCTTGTGCAAAATTGATGTAAAAGAAGCCGCAAATGGCGACGTTATGCGTCCTGGCTGTGCTTATTTAGCACCCGGAGGCATGCAACTGATGATTGAGCGAAATGGTTCTACTGGCAGGTTGAAAATCGTCTCTGGAACCCATGAAATGAATTATAAACCGTCCGTTGATATTACTTTTGCTTCAGCATCTAAAGCTTTTGGCGGTGATGTTTTGGCTGTTGTGTTAACGGGTATGGGGGCTGACGGTAGAGAAGGGGCCAGAATGTTAAAGTCTGTAGGTGCCACTATTTGGGCACAAGATGAAGCAAGCTGTGTGGTATACGGTATGCCTCAAGCGGTGTTCTCAACAGGTATCGCGACTCACTCTATTTCATTAGACAATATGGCTGAAGCCATTTTAAAAGAGTCTAGTCGTGGCTAAGCCTGAGTACTCGTTAAAGACTAAGCAAATGCTAGGATTTTTTTTATCCTTCATCACGATCTTCGTATTAGCAGGTTTATATGTTGATGCCCATCAAAAAGTGGCTTCATTACAACAAGATGTCGCCCGTTTAACCGCATCTCAAGTGTTGTTGATGGTACCAGAAGATCAAGCTGCTAATATTGCTGATTGGCTAACGATGCATCCTGAACAAACTCAAGCAATTGTAGCGTCGGCTAGCAAGGAGCTCGCGCAAAGTGCGCTGTTTGGGCCGGGAGCTTTAGATGGTGGTCAGCTTATTGAAGTTGATAAGGCTAAGTTTGATATTGATACTCCTGCTAAATGGAAGGATCAAGAGGTCGTTATGTCAGAAAATGATCAAGGGGTTAAGGTTATCCGTTTACCTAACGGTGGGATCCGTGTAACAACCCGCGATGATAAACAAGACAAACACTAGTCAGTATTCTATAACAGCATCATTATATTGACCTGAGAGGCTTTTTTGAAAATATGGACGGTAGCTAACCAAAAAGGTGGCGTAGGTAAAACCACCACCGTAGCCAGTTTAGCCGGAGCACTGGTTAAGCGTGGCCAACGAGTGCTGATGATTGACACTGATCCTCACGCTTCATTGGGCTATTACTTAGGTATTGATTCAGACGAAGTGCCTTGTTCGCTTTATGATGTATTTTTGAATCATCAGAAACTGACTAAAGAGTTTATTTTACAAAATGTGATTCCTACTCAAATACAGGGACTCGATATTATTCCGGCTAATATGGCGTTAGCAACACTTGATCGGTCATTAGGCCATCAAGAAGGCATGGGGTTAGTGCTGCGCAACTTATTGGCATTGCTTGAAGATTCATATGATGTGGCTATTATCGATTGTCCGCCAGTGTTAGGGGTGTTAATGGTGAATGCATTAGCCGCGAGTCATCATATTATTATTCCCGTCCAGACTGAGTTTTTGGCTATAAAAGGACTCGAGCGTATGGTGAAAACCATGGAAATTATGGGACGCTCCAAGAAAACCCGTTATAGCTTTACCGTATTACCGACTATGTATGACAAGCGCACTAAAGCTTCCCCTATAGCATTACAATTTTTGCAGGATAAATATGGTCCAAGACTTTGGCCTAATGACGTGATACCGGTTGATACTAAATTTAGAGACGCAAGCTTGGCTCATTTACCCGGTTCACATTATTCAGCCAGTAGCCGAGGTGTAAAAGCATATAATCGCCTGCTGGATTTTTTATTTTCTCAGGAGTTTACCCATGTCAAAATCGGTTGATGAAACTGTTTTTGATTATTTCAGTCTTTTATTACAGGAACAGCCTAAACCGATTCCTGCACAAAGCCTTGAGGTAAAACCACGTATTGCTGTGGATCCGGTTAATGACATTGGCCATAACGTGTTAAATATTACCGAGGTAAAGCCGACTGGGACAGTCACACCAGCGGCACCTATATCTGCTCATTATTCACAACAAATATTGTCTAAGGCTTTACCTGTTATTGCTAATCAACGGCAATATGCAGAGCCGACTACCGGTGTCGATAAACTGGCGCTTGAAAAATTATTATCTGCAGTATCTAAACCTAGAGCAGAAACCGATTTATCGCAACAGATTAAAGCCAGTACTGAGCGTGTTCGTCAGGCCATTACTCATATTGAGCCTAAAACGGTTGTGAATAATACAGAAACACAACAAACAGAACTAACGGATAAAGAAATCAAGTCGTTAGTCGATATAAACAATAACGAAAGTTCACATGCTGATATAAAAGACGTTATCATTAAGCAAGATCAGTGGGTAGAACATTCTGCGGTGCAAGATCATACAGGGCCACAAACTCAGGTCGGGGATCAACCGCCTAGTATTACCCATGATTTACAAGAAGTACTTGATGATGAATTTCAAGTGTTATTCTTTAAGATAGCAGGATTAACGCTAGCAGTTCCACTTGTTAGCTTAGGTGGCATTATTAAAATTGATAAGATAAATCATCTTATTGGTCGGCCATCTTGGTTCATGGGGGTACAAACCCATCGTGACAGCAACATAAATGTGGTTGATACGTGTGCTTGGGTTATGCCTGAAAAATATTCGCAAGAATTAGCACAAACAGTCGATTATCAATTTCTTGTGATGCTTGAAGATAGTCAATGGGGGTTAACGTGCGAGTCGCTAGTTAACGCTGTTAAAATAGATAAATCACACGTCAATTGGCGTGAAAAACCGGGTAAGCGTCCGTGGCTTGCTGGGGTAGTAAAACAACAAATGTGTGGCATTTTAAATGTTCAAGCATTAATTAAAATGCTTGATGCAGGTTTAGGTTGTCAGGATTCGATTGACCGAGGTTAACTATGAGCGATTCTAGAAGTGTAGCAGCGGTTGCTGCAAGTAAAGACGATGCAGTATTACAATGGGTAACATTTAAGCTAGATAATGAAACCTACGGTATTAACGTAATGCAAGTTCAAGAAGTATTACGCTATACCGAAATTGCTCCTGTACCAGGTGCACCTTATTATGTATTGGGGATTATTAACCTACGCGGCAACGTGGTAACGGTTATTGATACTCGTTCACGTTTTGGTTTGCAGTCTGCTGAAATCGACGACTCAAGTCGTATTGTGATTATTGAGGCTGAAAAACAAGTCATTGGTATTTTGGTTGATAGCGTAGCAGAGGTGGTTTATTTACGTCGTTCAGACATTGACAACGCACCTAATGTGGGCACCGAAGAAAGTGCTAAATTTATTCAAGGCGTGAGTAATCGCGAGAATGAGCTATTGATTTTAGTTGATTTGGATAAGTTATTGTCTGATGAAGAATGGGTAGAGTTAACACAAATCTAGTCGCGGTCTTATTAAGAAAGCCAACCGAGTCACTGTTGGCTCCTTGCTTTTGAGCAACAGCAGCATAGGTATATTAATGGGTGATGAATTTCTAATTGCAGCTTTAGTGTACGTGATTGCATGTCTTGGTCTGCTTCTTTATTTACTTAAGCAGTCGAGTAAGTTAAAAACTAAAGTCGCCGCACTTACCGTATTAGTCAAAGAAAGTGATCGTCAGCGTGAAGCCGTTAAAAGGGAATTACATGAGTTACGCAGTGGCACTATTGGTGTGGGTAGGCGAGTGGTCGAGTTAGAACAAAAACTCGCTAAGCAGTTTGATATGATCGAAGAAGCTAGCCAACAAGATCCTCAAACCAAATTATATTCACGAGCTGTCAAAATGGTCGGTCTAGGTGCGGGAATTGAAGAGCTAATGCAAGAGTGCGAATTACCCAAAGCAGAAGCTGAATTAATACTTCGTCTACATAGAAAATAATCCAACAGTGTTCGTCTGTGCCGCAATAATATAAAAGCCATCAATATGATGGCTTTTTAGTGGATCATTCTTTTTAGTGGCTTAAGCGTTACGTCGACGCATCTTGGCGACAAACATACCATCACTGTCAGCTTGCTGAGGCCAAATGGTTAACATATCACATAGCTGTCCAGTAAAAGGATGTGTGACTGGTTCAAGTTCAAATTCTGATGTTGCAGATAGGAAGTTTTTTACAATTTGTTCATTTTCGCTCGGTGATAAGGAGCACGTTGCATAAACCAACTTGCCACCTGTTTTTACTGCCGCAGCGCTGCGACGTAAAATCGCTAACTGTAGTATTGGTTTGTCTGTGATAGCGCTAACATCATCAAGCCATCGCATATCTGGATTTCGACGCCAAGTCCCCGTGCAGCTACATGGGGCATCGACTAACACACCGTCAAAAGCATTGGCGTCGACCGGTAATATGTCACCCTTCCAAGGTGCGACATTAATATGTTCAAAGCCTGCTCGTTTGGCACGTTTACGCAACTCTTCCAACGGTTTATGGCGAATATCTGATGCGGTAATACTGCCCGTAAAGGCTGAGCTTTGCTGTGACATTAATGAATATAACTGCAGGGTTTTACCGCCAGCACCACTGCAAGCATCCCACCACAGTTCATGGTTGTTTGGCTGACAAATTTGGCCAATGACTTGGGAGGCTAAATCCTGAATCTCAATATAACCTTGCTTATAAGCATCCATTTCATTTAGGTTAATACTTTTGTGGCCCAAACTTATGGCATCAGAAAAGTAACCGCTCGCTTTTGCTTCAACACCCGTTTGGCGAAGAGACTCAATCACCTTTTCTGTTGAGAATTTTTGCGCTCGAGCCCAGATTGGCGGTCGGCTGCTCATTGCGTTTACAACCGCATATTGTTCAGTCGCATCTATAGGACAATATTGCCAAAACCATTGTGGTAATAATTGGCTTATTTGACAGGTTTCGATGCCACTTAATGCAATAAAGGCAGTTAATTTACCATTTAATGATGCATTATTTTCCAGCAGAGTCTGGTCGGCGCGGGCTTGAGGCCAATCAGCAAAGTCATTCCAAGCTTGAGTTATGTCATTCCACTCATGCTGTTCTAACATCGCACAAGTACTTAGTTGCTGAAACCAAGTAGTGTACTTTTGACTTGAATCTAATTGGCTTAACCAGCCCCACCACCGAAAGAGACCAAATAAAGTTTCACGGATCACGCGTCTATCTTTGGAACCATGCTTTTTATGATCACGAAAATATTGGCCGATAATTCTATCTGCAGGCATCTTGGTACTCATGACCTGATTAAAAAGTTTCTCAATGGTTGTTGAGTAGCTTAGGGCACGTTTTTGGGCTGATGTTGTCGCCGCGATTTCTTGCGCATGTGTCTCGCCTGATGTTGTTGCGTTAGACATGGCGGGAATATTATGGCTCATGAATTGACCTGATGTTACCGGACAGCAAATAACAACTTGCTGTACTAAATTATTTTTTGCTAGTTTAACACGGCTCATCTAAATGATGACTTAAAACTCTAATGATGAAATAAAACAGCTAAAATGTGAGCCACTATTTATCACGCAACCCGACTTTAGTGAGGTGATGCCATGAGTGTCGTATTGATAAGCGTTGTTCATTAGCCGTGTTAATTAGGCGTGTTAATCGGAGCCGGTGATCTTTGGTGGTTAACATTCATTTTCCAAGATCAACACGCCCTAGTTACGACACCATCATGATAGCGTCGTAATGTTTTTTTGGGATCAAAAGTCGAGATCTAATGCAAAACATAAATAGGCCATCAATGCCATTGTATGCTGATATTGTTGCGTACAATAATCGACAAAATCACTCCGACAAACTTGTTCTACACTTACCGATTTAATGGCAATAAAATCTTTGCGTTTTAGCTCTTCGATCATGGCGTGGTCTTTAGCAAATCCTCGCGGCGGGCGTATTAAACTGTCGCCTAATAATTCAAATCCGGCTCGAGATAATTGTGCTAATGCTTTTTGATAGCCGTTGGGGTTTTCATCAATACAATGACGAATAGCATTGAGTACTTTTGATTCTGGATGCCAAATTCCAGCGGCAATAAAGCATTCATCATTGGCGATATGAACATAAAAACCAGGGGCATGGACATCTTTTGCCTGAAAGTGTCTAAACTGAATGCCTACATTGGTTTTATAAGGGGTTTTATTTTTACTAAAACGACTATCGCGTTGCGGACGCATTAAACTGCCGCCGACTTTTTTGGCTACTGCGGTAAATTGTGGCGATATGGTCAAAATGGGTCCTTGCATAGCTTCAATAAATTGTAATGCAGGGGTTCTGACTTGATCTTCATATTGCTGTTGATTGGTTTTAAACCATTCTCTATCGTTATTAGTGCTGAGTTGGTTTAAAAAGTTGAAACTGAGTTGAGTAAACATGGCATAACCTTTTAACAATAGCGATGCTGATAATGATGTGATAATTTGCCTACATGTTAATCAATGTTTATGTAGAGTTAAATAGCCATTGCATTTTTAACTCATTAATATTGTGAGTGTTATTCGAACAAATTTATTTTTTAATGGCATTTATCATGTTTCAAGTTAGAGTTAATGTGTTTTTTTAGTGGTTTGGAAGTAGGCGAGATATTACTGTAACTTACTGACATAAGGATTTTTTTTGGTTATTTGGTTAATGTTAGTTTGGTATAAATAAAGCCTTGGTGTTAAAATTGGCTAAAGTAGGGTTATTTTGCAGATAACTTAGCGGATTAGCGTGGTGTTAAAAATTAAAACGTGCAATAAACAGGCAGGTTGTAGACGCGCTACGTATCGATTCTATTGAAAGATTATACATTCGGAATGAATATTCCTCTACAAGCAAGGATAGACCATGACTGAACATTCCCTCGGTATTGTGGGTTGGCGTGAATGGGGTACTTTTCCTGATATTGGCAACGAAAGAGTCAAAATCAAAGTGGATACTGGCGCAAAAACATCTTGTTTACATGCGTTCAAAATAAAACCGTTTCAAAAAAACAACCAAAAATGGGTTCGAGTCTGGCTTCATCCAGATCAAGATTCGGATCGTGAAATTATCTGTGAATTTACTGTATTTGATCGCCGAGATGTCAGTGACTCCGGTGGTCATGTAACAAAACGCTACGTGATAAAAACACCGATCATTATCGGAGAACAACTTTTTGATATCGAACTGACCTTAACCAATAGAGATCACATGAAATTTAGAATGTTATTAGGACGCCGAGCATTACAAGGGCGCTTTTTGGTTAATTCAGCAAAGTCATTTCTAGCAGGAGAATAACAAATGCATATTGCTATTATGTCCAGAAACAAAAATTTATACTCAACCCGTCGGTTAAAAGAAGCTGCAGAAGCTCGTGGTCATGTCATAAACATTATTGACCCATTAAAGTGTTATATGAATATCAACATGAACGCACCCAGTATTCATGTCCGTGGTGAAGAGTTGCCAAAATTTGATGTGGTTATTCCGCGCATTGGCGCATCGGTCACCTTTTATGGCACAGCGGTATTGCGCCAGTTTGAGATGATGGGAACGCATCCACTAAACGAGTCAGTTGCCATTACTCGTTCACGGGATAAATTACGCTCATTACAACTATTGTCACGTAAGAACATTGGTTTACCCGTGACAGGCTTTGCCAGCAAACCTGCCGACATTCCTGATTTATTGGATATGGTCGGTGGTGCCCCTTGTGTGATCAAGCTACTTGAAGGTACTCAAGGCATTGGGGTTGTTTTGGCTGAAACCCGTAAAGCGGCCGAATCGGTTATTGAAGCATTCATGGGCTTAAAAGCCAACATCATGGTGCAAGAATATATTGCCGAAGCGGGTGGCGCAGATATTCGTTGTTTCGTGATTGGTGACAAAGTGATTGCCGCGATGAAACGCCAAGCATTAGCGGGTGAGTTTAGGTCTAATTTACACCGTGGTGGTTCTGCTAGCATTGTCAAATTAACCCCTGAAGAACGTTCAACGGCATTGCGTGCGGCTAAAACAATGGGACTCAATGTAGCGGGTGTCGACATTTTACGTTCTAAACATGGTCCATTAGTGATGGAAGTTAACTCATCACCGGGTCTTGAAGGTATTGAGAAAGCCACCGGGATTGATGTTGCGGAAAAAATAATTCAGTTTATTGAGAAAAACGTTAAATCGACTAGCCCGAAAACGAAAGGAGCTGGTTAATGCCAAGAAAGCACGAACCATTTGTTATTGGTGATGTTAGCGTACCGGCAGGCACTCAAAAAAGTGTCAAATTGCCCGCAGCAAAACTGTATAACGATACCCCGATGGATCTGCACGTTGAAGTTATTCACGGCACTAAAGCGGGACCTGTTTTATTGGTTTGCGCAGCGATCCATGGTGATGAGTTAAATGGTATTGAAATATGTCGACGTTTGCTCGGTCGTGTTAATGCTAAAACCTTAACCGGAACCTTGTTAATTGTGCCCATAGTTAACGTATTTGGTTTTATTCAACAATCTCGTTATCTACCGGATCGCCGCGATTTAAATCGCTGTTTTCCGGGCTCTGCTAAAGGTGCGTTGGCGAGTCGTTTAGCGTATTTGTTTGCTCATTCTTTGGTTGAAAGAGCGACCCATATTATTGATTTGCATACTGGTGCTATCTATCGAGAGAATTTGCCACAGATCCGCTGTGACACAGACGATGAAGTGATGCTCGATATGGCAAATGCTTTTGGGGCGCCAGTCATTATGTCCTCAAAAGCGCGTGAAGGCTCAATGCGTGCTTATGCTAATAGCTTGAACATTCCTTGTATTTTATATGAGGCGGGTGAAGCGCTACGTTTCAGTGATATGTCGATTAAGTCTGGTCTCAATGGTGTTATCAATGTGATCCGATATTTAAACATGACCAAAGGTAAAATTAAAACCAAAACCAAAATCACCAGTGTCAATGCAAGCCGCAGTTATTGGGTGCGCAGTGAATCTGATGGATTGGTGAATATCAAACTGAAGTTAGGTGAACGTGTGGCTAAAGGCCAGGTACTAGCCACTATCGTTAATCCATTTGGAGGATCGCCATCGCAACTGCTGGCGCCAACAGACGGCATTATTGTGGGCAACAGTAATATTCCAGTTACGAATGAAGGCGAAGCCTTGTTTCATATCGCGCAATTTAGCAGCGATGAAATAGAAATCATCAACGATAATCTTGACGATTTTATGCAAGAATATGCCTAATAAACAGCAGGGTGGACTGCGTCTTGCTAGGGTCGCTTCGCTGCTAGGGCGGACTGCGTCCTGCTAGTATCGCTTCGCTGCTAGGGCGGACTGCGTCCTGCTAGTATCGCTTCGCTGCTAGGGCGGACTGCGTCCTGCTAGTATCGCTTCGCTGCTAGGGCGGACTACGT
>NZ_JBEOPP010000066.1:0-24876 GCF_040310185.1 Shewanella sp. T24-MNA-CIBAN-0130
TGCTGACACGCTCGGTGATACAATTAATGATAACTTTCAGAAATTAAAACCTGCAGTTTGAATTCACTTGAGTATATGCTTTAACTAATATTGTAGAAAATCTATGCGAACCCTAACACGCATTATATAAATAGAAAAGAATTTTGTGTGAATTTTATTCAGTGTTATTTTTTTAGTAAACTATATAGGAATATGTTTTTGTTAATATTTACACAGTAGCTGTTCCTTTTTATAGCACCCAAAATACAAGCCTACAGACTTTAAACCTATTGCATACGGTAAAGTGACTGTTTTTCGGTGTAAACCATATTTTATATCTTAAACCCGATATTAAGGATGTTGTGGTTGTTACTGCATATGCTTGAGCTTAACGTTTCGGTTTTCTTGAATGGCTGACTTTACCTTTATTTGCGGTTGGCTTTTTAGGCTTAGCCCCTCTACCTTGCATAAAGTGTTCTGGACCTTCAATTTTATCTCGTAAGCTTTGGTTAGGTTTTTTCTTGGCTTTTTTGGGCGAATTTTTGACTTCAGAAGATGAGTGTTCAATCAATTTCATTAAGGTGCTGAGTTCTTGTTCGTCTAAATCGCGCCACTCTCCTACAGGCAGCCCTTTAAGTGACACATTCATAATTGACTGACGTTCAAGCTTGGTGACTTCAACGTTAAAATGTTCACACATGCGGCGGATCTGACGATTAAGGCCTTGAACTAAAATGATTTTAAATACGAACGTTGAGACTTGTTCAACGCTGCACTTTTTAGTGGTGACACCCAGCATGGGAACGCCTGCTCGCATGCCTTGTAAAAATGCTTCAGTGATAGGTTTATTAACCGTGACCACATATTCTTTGTCGTGATTGTTACCTGCGCGAAGGATTTTATTGACCAAGTCACCATTGCTAGTGAGAAATATTAACCCTTGAGAATCTTTGTCTAAGCGACCTATTGGAAATACTCGTTCACTGTGGTTAACAAAATCGACAATATTATCGCGTTCGGTGCTTTCGGTAGTACTGACTATACCAACAGGTTTATTTAGCACGATAAAGATTAAATCTGCTTCATCACGAGGGGCGATATCATGACCATTAACTTTGACTTTATCGCCTAATTCGACGGCGTCACCAATTTTGGCTCGTTTGCCATTGATAAAAACATTACCTTGTTCAATGTAGCGGTCTGCTTCACGACGTGAGCAAACGCCACTCTCACTAATGTATTTATTTAGACGGGTTGCAGATTCACTCATTGTGGTTCCTTTATCAACATAAACGCGCTGCGAGGGCAGACCTGATCGGCGCTGATAATATCATAAAATAGCAGCACAAAGAGCTAACAGTTTATTATCCCCAGCAGAGGTTATCATCTGAATTCTGGCCTATGTTATAAAAATGAGTCTTACAAATCAAAGCCCAGTTGCGTTGTGGTGTGCTGATGCTGAGGTAATAGGTTTATGTCGGCCAGTGTTGATGTGCTGTGAGCCAACTGCTGTTGTAGTAAACGGTATAAATCGACGGCCAATTGCGGCGCATCGTGATTGTCTGGGGTGTGGATAAACAAATAGGGTTGCTTGTGTTGCGCGATCCATAAAGGTAACTGTTTAAGCCAGTTTTGGAAAAAGTGCACGTTGGCCTCTGCTTGCGGATGACCAATAAAGCGTACTACTGGATTGCTGGCCGTTGCGATTGCATGCACCGGCACATTGGGTTTTTTTTGATGAGCATCGATCACTGCAGAGGTCGTTGGTGGGGCGGCGAATACTGGGCGCGAGTCCATAATAATACGATTGCATTGATGGTTTATCAACAAACGGTTTAATGCTTTTTCCGCTTCTCCTTTGGCAAAAAAGGCGCTGTTACGCACTTCTACCCCATAGGTTAACCCTTGGGGTACTTGAGTTAAAAACTGCGCTAATTGTGGCAAAGATGAGGGGCCAAAGCTGGCGGGAAGTTGAATTTTCCACATCCCTGTTCGGCTCATAAGGGGGTCCATTACCCTAAAAAATTGTTGTAAGGCTGGGCCTGCATGCTGTAACCGTAATTCGTGGGTGATATGTTTGGGCAGTTTAAAGGTAAATTTAAAATCGTCATGGGTTGCGGCATGCCAATTTTGGACATTTTGTAATGACGGCGTGGCGTAAA
The DNA here is from genome assembly GCF_040310185.1 of Shewanella sp. T24-MNA-CIBAN-0130. Classification (NCBI taxonomy): domain Bacteria; kingdom Pseudomonadati; phylum Pseudomonadota; class Gammaproteobacteria; order Alteromonadales; family Shewanellaceae; genus Shewanella; species Shewanella sp. T24-MNA-CIBAN-0130. The sequence continues at coordinate 2,142 of NZ_JBEOPP010000066.1, forward strand.
AGGTGGTATTACCTTCTACGGTATTAAATATTTGTGCATAGCGCGCAAGACGATGCGCTTGGCTATTGCCGTATATTGTTTTTTGCCATTGATTTTGTGACCACATGGCTAAACCTAATCGTAATGGTGGATAGGTTGTGGGAGTTGAAGTGCAGCTATCCAAAATAATCCTTAAATTAGCGGTAAGGGCTTTTATATAAAAACACCGATATTGTGGCAATAAAGGCTTAAAAAAACAGTATTTAGTTATTTTGTCTATATCTAATGGCTTTATCCATCTGATAAAATTATCACAAATCAGATCCGCTATGTGTTGAACATCTCAACCAAAAGTATAATGGTGCATTATTGTGATTTTATGCGTTACATGGAGAGTTTGTGTCTAGTCCACATCCTGACAGTCAGTTTGATAATTTTCGACCTAATACATCTTCCGCCAAACCGACTCCGGTTCGTCGCAGTAAAGCGGGTTGGTTATTCATAGTATTATTGTTAGCAACGGCTTATCTCGTCGAATTTGAGGTGCGGACATCGTATTATCAATCTTATTTTTTGCATCAATATGCCACCAAATTAACCTATACATTACGTGATTATCGCAGTAATGCGGTAATTTACCCTAAATATGGCCCGTTTGATGATCGCCATGGTTATAGCCAATTACCGCAGAAAATAGCCCGCTTAATTGAGCGTAATTATCAAATTACTCAGCAAGTGGCGTTTTCACCGATGTTGATGGATTATACCAACATGGGTTTTTTCCCGCCGTATCATGAAAAAGCACAATCAGGCTTATCGATAAAAGATTGCCGTGACATGACGGTATTCGATTTCTCATATCCTAAACGTGTTTATCAACACCAAGATAAGATCCCCTATCAAGTCATTAACACACTATTGTTTATTGAAAACCGCGAAATGTTGAGTCCAGAAGCTAACTATAATCCTGTGGTTGACTGGCCTCGGTTTGTGCTGGCTGGCGCGAGCCAAGTTGCTGGCAGTTTCGGGGCTGATATGTCTAAAGCGGGAGGCAGTACTTTAGCGACTCAAATTGAAAAATTTAGACATTCTAATCATGGTCTAACCTTGAGTATCAAAGATAAGCTATTGCAAATTGGTTCCGCAATAGTGCGAGTGTATCAGCAAGGTGAAAGCACCATTGGCGCTCGTCAACGCATCGTACAAGATTATCTCAACACAGTACCATTATCATCAGCTCCCGGTTTTGGTGAAGTCCATGGTATTGGTGATGGTTTATGGGCGTGGTTCAAAACTGATTTTAATCAGGCTAATCAATTATTATTGAGCCATCATACTCAACAAAATGCGGCACAGCGCGGCAAGGTGTTTCGTCAAGTCGTGGCATTAATGATAGCCCAGCGTCGGCCGTCGTATTACTTACTTCAAGGCCATGACAATTTAGAATCGTTAGTAGACAGTTATTTACGTTTATTGGGCAGTGATGGTCTGATTGAAACGCAACTAATGGTGTCGGCACTTGAGCAAACATTGCAATTTAACACCAGTAAGTTAGCAACCACTAACGTATCTAACAATAAAGGTATTAATGCGGTACGAATTCGTACTGCTGGGATGCTGGGGTTAAGTTTGTATGATTTAAATCGCTACGACTTAGCGATTAACAGCACGTTCCATGGTGATATACAGCAACAAGTTAGCGATTACTTACGCAGCTTAGCCTCTGAGCCAACCGCTGAGCGTATTGGATTGCTGGGTGAGCGTTTACTGTCCGTGCAACAGTTAGATAAAGTACTGTACAGTTTTACGTTGTACGAGAGTACCGACAGTGCCAACCGCGTTCGCATTCAAACCGACAGTATTGATCAGCCGTTTGATATCAATGAAGGCAGTAAATTGGAGCTAGGTTCAACGGCTAAATTACGGGTGTTAGCCACATATTTAGACATTATTGCCGAGTTACAACAGCGTTTTTCGGCCATGACGGTGGCTGATTTGCGCCAAGTGGATGTGGAACGTAAAGACCACATTACGCGTTGGGTCGTCGATTATTTGATGACGACTCGAGATCGCAATTTAACCCGGATGTTGGATGCAGCCTTACTGCGTGAGTATTCGGCCTCACCAAATGAGCGTTTTTTCACTGGTGGTGGTTTACATGTATTTAATAATTTTAATAGCAAAGAAAACAGTCGCGTACCAACGTTATATCAGGCATTACAAGAGTCAATAAACTTGCCATTTGTGCGGCTAATGCAAGACATTGTTAATTACAGCAGTAGTTATAACAGCGAAGGCAGTGTGTCGCAGTTATTGCGTAACGACAAAGATCCTCGTCGTGAAGAATACCTCAAAGCGTTTGCTAAACGTGAAGGCAGTTCGTTTGTAAAACGTTTTTATCGCAAATATCGTCAGCTGGCCCCAGAGCAACGCCTTGAGGTGTTGTTTGACGGGATTCAACAACAAGAGCATAAGTTAACGGCTGTTTATCGCTATTTAAAACCCTACGATGGCGTCCAAGAGTTAAAGGCCTTTTTAGTCAAACGCTTACCCGCAAAAGACTTTAGCGAGAAACAAATTAATCTGCTGTACAACAAATACGGTGAAGATAAATTCAACCTTGCGGATCAAGGTTATATTGCTCGGGTGCATCCGTTAGAACTGTGGGTATTGCGCTATTTAAATGACTACCCAGAAACCGGCCTGAGCCAAGTGTTAGAAGACGCGCAACCGCAATTACAAGAAGTGTATCGTTGGTTATTTCGAACCCGCCATCAAAATGCACGCGATGTGCGTATTCAAGTGATGTTAGAGGTCGAGGCCTTTTTAAGCATTCACCAACGTTGGGTAAGAATGGGTTATCCGTTTGAATACATGGTACCGTCATTGGGGTCTGCATTAGGTAGCTCGGGTGATAGACCTGCGGCGCTGGCTGAGCTAATGGGCATTATTCAAAATGATGGTTATCGTTACCCAACGGTCAGAATTGATGAATTACAGTTTGCTAAAGACACGCCTTACGAAGTGACGCTAGCCAACGACAAGCAAATGATCACCCGCGTAATGCATCAAGAAGTGGCCCGCGCGTTAAAGCGGGCGCTGGCAAATGTGGTTGAAAATGGTACTGCCAGAAGGCTCAAAGGTAGCTTGTTGGATAACAACGGCCAACCTGTGGTTATGGGCGGCAAAACCGGTACGGGTGATAACCGCATAGCGACTGAAATTCGTAATGGCCGCAAAGTGTCTTCAACGGCCATTAACCGCACTGCGACGTTTGTGTTCTATTTAGGCGATCATCATTTTGGTACCCTAACGGCGTTTGTGCCAGGGGAGAAAGCTGACGACTTTAGCTTTACTTCAGCACTGCCATTACAAGTGCTTAAAGGCATGATGCCTATTTTATCACCGATGATAAACCAGCAAGAGCAGTGTCAAACTGGCTTATAAGTTTTTGAGTTGAGCTATTTTGTGTGACAAATAAAAAGCTCATGCTTAGCTGCATAGGCTTGTTATTCGATTTAATCTTTTGCTAAACGCCTAACAGACTGAGCATGACAACCACATGGCATGTTACGGCGACAGAGGTTAATATTGTGCGTAATGTGAGATAGCCGTTGGTGGTTGATAATTGTTTGGCTTTAAATTCAACATATAATAAATACAGATGACCACTAGCGAGCAGAATAAGCGCGGATAATACAAACGGAGTTAACAGTGCAATCCAGCTTGCGAGTGCGATAATATTACTAATAATAAGTAACTTAGCGATATTGTCATCTAAGGTTAAGATTACCGCTTTGCCCCAAAGTGAACCGGCAACAAAACTTAAAATAATGGCACTGTAGCTCACAAATCCCAATATAGTATGTTCGGGTGCTAATAGACTATGATTGAACGCCAACACACTGAGAATAATAAAAGGTAAAAGGCCAGCAAAGCCTAACCATTGCCACGTTTTAATGCTTTTCATCCTGTCATCCTTTAATGCATCTTGATACGATAATTCATCGTCAAGCGTGTCGATAAATGAGAGTAATAACCTCAATACTGGATAATAATTGTTTATTAAACAGCCCTTTGTTTCGCGATCTAAGGTGTATCGGCTTACAATAGGCCTGCTATTGATGCGTCAATACGCTATGTTAGCAAAACACATGGCAAGTTTGAGATTGAAGACTTGAAATAAACCCGTTTTTTTAACGATTGATCTCATCTCTTATACAGATTTGAGGTTATATATAATATAAATGATCTTGGTGACACAACATAGAAAAGGCGAACCTGAAATGAATATTTCTCTTCATCCCATTACTGAAGCGGATTTAGATATATTGTTTGAATTTGAACACGACCCTATTGCTAATAAAATGGCAGATTTTCCGGCGCGTAAACGTAAAGCTTTTAACCTGCATTGGCAGCAAAAAGTATTGGCTAATGAAAAGGCTATAGCACAAGGGATTTGGATAGATGATGTTTTAGTGGGTAATGTCGTATCGTGGATTAATACCGACTCAGCCGCAAAGACCGACCCGCAAATGCGTTTAGTGGGGTATTGGATTGGACGTGAACATTGGGGCAAGGGCATTGCCACCAAAGCAGTGGAAATGTTTTTAAAGGAATTTATTTCGAGCCCTGTTTTTGCTTATATCGATAAACAGAACCAAGGCTCAGTAGCAGTAGCGTATGCCAATGGCTTTTTCGACGTTACAGCGCAGTATTCGCAACTCATCAGTAAAGACAATTTACGTTTATTCAGACGTGGTAACGTTTAACATTTAGTGGACTAATGATTGCTGCCGCCACATCCACCACAACAACTGCCACCATTACCTTCTTTTTTGGCAGTGTTTTCAGTTTGAGGCGCTTTGGTTTCTGTTGCATTCGTGTCATCGGCTTTAGGTGCCACATTGCTAACAGGTTCAGTTTGCTTGGCTGGCTTGAAAATACCGCTAATTGAAAAACTCATGGTAATACCTCGTAGTAGAGTCACTTGGTGGAATTTCGTGGTGAAAGCTTATGACGAAAGCTAAACATGCTTATTATTTGCATGTATTTAATTGTATAATTCCTACTTTTTTAGTCAAGTATTATCTTTCGCCATAAGCCTAACGTACTTGAGATGTGCTCAACATCACATTTAAGCGCCACTTTTATTGACGAGAATGCTGGCAAGTAAAGCGTAGAGCCTTTGTTTTGACCTGGATGAGTGTGGTAAACAGGCCATCCACATGTTTGGAGTTTGTATGTCTTTTGCCGCGTTATCATTAGATACCTTTTTGGTTAATCGCTTAGCTGAGCTCAATTATCAGCAACCGACCCCTATCCAATTACGCGCTATTCCGGTCATTTTAAGCGGTAAAGATGTGATGGCGGGAGCGCAAACAGGTACCGGTAAAACGGCTGCCTTTGCGTTACCAATACTGCACAATATATTGAGTCGACGTAATGTATCTATTGATCCCCATAGCGGTGCAGAAACACCCAGCGCCAAAGCGGTAATTAGCTGTTTAGTGTTGGTGCCCACGCGCGAATTGGCCCAACAGGTACAGTTGAGTATCGAGCAATACGCCAAAGGCAGTGATATTGGCTGTGTGATGGTTTATGGCGGGGTGAGTATTGGGGCTCAGGTACAACAATTAGCCGCAGGCACCGATATTCTTGTAGCAACACCAGGGCGTTTATTGGACTTATTACGTAAGCGCGCATTGTCGTTGTCGCAGTTAACCCATTTGGTATTTGATGAAGCGGATCGCATGCTGGACATGGGCTTTAAAGATGAAATTGTCGAGGTACTCAAGCGCTTGCCAAGTACACGGCAAACCCTATTATTTTCAGCCACCTTAGATGATCGTATGCTCAGCTTTAGTCGCCGTTTATTGCGCTCGCCGCAAGTGATTGAAGTGGCACAACGTAATACCACCGCTAGCCATATTGTCGAGCGGGTATTTAATGTCGATGCCAACCGAAAGTGCGCCATGCTGTGTCATTTAATTGCCCAAGAAAGCTGGCAACAAAGCTTGATATTTTGCCGTACTAAACAAGGCGCAGACGCATTGGTTAAGCAAATGAAGCAAGCTGGCGTAGCTGCAGAACCGTTTCATGCTGATCTGACTCAAGCCGTGCGCGAACAAGTGTTGGCTGCTTTTAAAGCGGGTGATGTGACCGCGTTAGTTGCCACCGATGTGGCTGCAAGAGGGTTAGACATTAACGAGTTAAATTTTGTCGTTAATATGGAATTACCGTTTCAAGTTGAAGACTATGTACACCGGATCGGCCGAACGGGCCGAGCGGGTAAGCAAGGCCAAGCTATTACCTTATTAAGTGTTGATGACGAGCCGTTACTGACTAAACTCGAAGCCTTTTTAGACCGCCGTTTACCGCAGCAATGGCTGGGCGGATTTGAGCCAGACCTTAATTTGATCGCTCCGGTTACCCGTAAAACAACTAAATCTGCATTAAAACAACAAGCACGTAAAAAAGCCCTAGCGGCATCATCTACTGGCGCTAAAAAACGCTAAAATCTATTTTTATGAGTCGTTAATATTCGTATTTAGTCATCTGTCGTTAGTCGTTAGTCGCCAGTATTAGAATTAGAGTGTGTATTAGAGTGTGTATATTGATGTCATCAGATGCTGCGGTATCCTGATTGTCTTTTTATTGCCACATTTTTGTCATCCAGTTTGTACCTTGTTGTCACATTAGACGCTTATGTTAATTAACAAATAATTATACCTAATATTTGATCCGTTTTTTTTCAGAGCATAGCTAAGGACAATTTATGAGCAAGGCGACATTTGATCCAACTCGTTTTAACAACAGCAAAAATACTCCTTTCAATGAAGTGATGGATAATCATCTATCTCGTCGTAATTTTGTTAAGCGTGGTCTAGGCCTTAGTGCGATGACTGCGTTTGGCGGATTCGGATTAAGTGCTTGTGGTTCTGATAACGACACCGCAGCGCAAACCCCGACACCGCCTAGTGCCGCTACAGCGCCAGTTGCACCAATTCAGAGTTCTGCGGTATTAGGCTTTGAGTCTATTGCAGGGTCTAAAACCGATGCTGTGGTGGTTCCTGCAGGATATTCAGCTTATGTGCTAGCGCCTTGGGGAACACCATTAAATTCAAAAGCGGCAGCATGGAAAGCCGATGGCAGCAATACCGCTATAGACCAAGCAAACTCTGTCGGGATGCACCATGATGGTATGCATTTCTTCCCGCTGAATGATGCGGCAGATGACGGTTTATTGTGTATCAACCATGAATACATCGACCAAGATGCATTGCACCCAAGCGGCCCAACGTTTGATGCTGATGGTAAGCGCAGCGTTATTGATGAAATCCGCAAAGAAATCAATGCCCATGGTATTTCAGTTGTACGGATTAAATTAGTCAACAACCTATGGCAAGTGGTCGAAAACGACAGCCATAACCGCCGTTTCACCGGCGCAACCGTGATGGATATCGCCGGTCCGTTAGCGTACAGTTCATACCTTGAAACGCGTTATTCTCCCGACGGCAGTCAAGCGCGCGGTACCTTAAATAACTGTGGTAATGGTTATACGCCTTGGGGCACTTATCTAACCTGTGAGGAAAACTGGCCAGGATATTTTGTTAATAAAGGCGCGTTAACCGAGCAACAAACTCGAATTGGTATTTCTACCTCTGATACTCGTTATGGCTGGAACCATTTAGCCGGTGATGACGACGAGCGTTTAGACGAGTTTGCTCGTTTTGATGTCACGCCAACAGGCTCAAGCGCGGCGAACGATTACCGTAACGAAGCTAATGGCCACGGTTATATTGTTGAAATTGACCCATACAATCCAAACTCTCGCGCGACTAAGCGTACTGCATTAGGTCGCTTCCGCCATGAAGGTTGTGCCTTTGGTAAGCTTGAAGAAGGCAAACCCATTTCATTCTACTCAGGCCATGATTCACGTTTTGAATATTTATATAAATATGTCTCTGACGCAGCATGGGATCCCGTCGATGCCAATAGCACAAATCGCTTAACGGTAGGCGATAAGTACATGAATGCCGGGATCTTATATGTGGCTAAGTTTACTGAAGACGGTATCGGAGAGTGGCTACCGCTAACATTAGATGGCGTGACGACAGACGGTAGCACCCTTGCTGGTACTTTTGATTCGCAAGCGGCGATTATCTTAAATACTGCTGGCGCGGCGGATTTAGTTGGTGCGACACCGATGGACCGTCCAGAGTGGACAACGGTTGATCCGTTTACCGGCACTGTTTACTTAACGTTGACCAACAATACCAAGCGTACCGACAGCACTAACGTTGCTAATCCCCGTTTAAACAACAGCTTTGGTCATGTCATTCGTTGGAATGAAGGTGATTCGGCTACTGAGTTTAGCTGGGATATCTTTGTCTTTGGTTCACCTACTGATGGTGATGCCGAAACAAATTTATCTGGCTTAACGGACTTAAACCAGTTTGCCAGTCCAGACGGTGTATCGTTCGACCAACGGGGTATTTTGTGGGTACAAACCGATAACGGTGCCTCTGAAGTTACTGAAGCAACCAACGATCAAATGTTGGCGATTGTACCTTCGGCCATGCTTGATGCCGATGGTAACCAACAAGTGGTAACGGCTGAAAACCAAACCCAGCTTAAGCGTTTCTTTGTTGGCCCTAATGGTTGTGAAGTCACCGGTTTTGCGATTACGCCAGACTACACCACAGTATTTGCTAATATTCAGCATCCTGGCAACTGGCCATATTCTGATAAAGCTGACCAAGCCACACCAGCTGGCACTTTGGTGCGCCCACGTGCCGCAACTGTAATGATCCGTAAAAATGATGGTGGTGAAGTGGGTATATAATCCGCTGCCATAAATGGGCGGTCACTTAGTGACAATCTAACGCTCAATGATGTAAATCGCCCATATGTAAACTAGGATAAAACCCTGATAGACTTGCGCTATCAGGGTTTTATGTTTTGTGTATAAAGCGTTTTTTGCCAAAAATAGGTTTACAAGGACAGCCATGTTAAACGGAATTCATCATGTCGCGATTATTTGTGCCGATTACCCACGTTCAAAAGCGTTTTATACGCAAGTTTTAGGGCTTAAGATTATTGCTGAGCATTACCGCCAAGCCCGTGATTCTTACAAACTTGATTTAGCCTTACCCGATGGCAGTCAAATTGAATTATTTTCGTTTAATGGCGCGCCGCCAAGACCCAGTTATCCCGAAGCACAAGGCTTGCGTCATTTAGCGTTTAAAGTCGATGATATTAACTCGGTGGTGGTTCATTTGCAGGCTTATGATGTGGTGGTTGAACCGATCCGTATCGACGAATATACCGGCAAATACTACACCTTTTTCAGTGATCCAGACGGCCTACCGTTAGAGCTTTATCAAGTTAGTTAACGTCAGTTATTTAAACAACTTTTTCTGATGGGTATTAATCCTGTTACGGTGACAGAGCTTTATCAATTGAATTAACGTCAGTTATTTAGACGGTGGTTTCTGATGGGGATTAAACCTGTTATCAGCTAATGACAAGGTGAGTGATTCATTCTGTTACGGTGACAGTCCGCTTGTTAATGCGTGCCATCACCGTTTATGAGGCTAATTTACCACCATTTGACCAGTATAAAGCACAAAGTTACGTAACAGTATTACACCTAATAAGCTCAGACAGGCGGTTCCGGCAACATAGGAATACTTGCGCTTTGAAGTGGCAGTCATAAATAAATTCATCGCTAATGGTGCCGACAATCCTAATCCCATAATACCGAACCAAAATACCAATCCCCAAAAGCCTTCACCGATAGCATTAAATGCTGCTACCTTGCTTTGACCACCACTGAAGACTAAACCTAAAAAGAAGGTAAATATAAGTAACATCTCGCCTAATATCAGTGGGATCTCTACTTTATGGATAAATCGCACTTCCTGACCATTAGGACTACCTTTAAGTAACACACCACCCAGTAGCGATGCTGCAGCACCTGAAGACAAGCCCGAAACTAAAAACAGCAGGGGTAACACAGGGGTATTCCACATAGGGAAGTGAGGTTGAGCCGATAATAGAAATCCGGTATAGGCCCCTAATGACACAGAGAATATGACCAGTAAACCGGTGATACCTGCTTCATAACGGGCTAGCATACTCGTTAGTTTACCGACAATGGGTAAACGGGTTTTGCAAAAATCATCAATAGGTTGTCGGAATGTTATTGCAATCCAAGCATACATAAACACTTGATAAAGCATTAAGATCAACACCCCCATAGACATCACTGAGGTGGGATTATAAAACACCAGAATTTTCCAAAAATCCCAAGGTTTGGTTAAATCTAATACCAAGATCCCCAAGCCTGCTAAGACGGCAATCGCCGCAACAATACACGCTGCTTGGACAAATCCAGACTGATAAGCTTTTTCTTTAAGGCAAACATGTTTTAGCAACACCGCAAAGAACATTGCACCTGCGGATGCCCCAGCTAAAAACAGGTATATGGCAATGGGCCAATGCCAGACCAAGGTGTCAAAATGGAAAGCACTCATAATATAATCTCCCCTTGCTTCGCTTTGATACGAAAGAGTTTAGGTCGGGTGCCTAAATCTAGTTTAGAGCGCTGAGTCGGATTTGCCTTCAATAGCGCAACCAGTTCAGACTCGGGATCTTTAAGATTGCCAAACACCAGTGCTTTTGTAGGGCATGCTTCTACACATGCTGGCTGTTTACCCTGTTTGAGATTGGTTTCACGGCAGAAGTCACATTTGTCCGCTGCTTTGGTCACTGGGTTAATAAATCGCACTTCATAAGGACAGGCTGCAATACAGTATTGGCAACCAACACATCTATCGGCGTTGACCGAGACAATACCGGTTTCTTTATCGATAAAGGCGGCACCCGTCGGGCAGACGTTAACGCAAGGCGCATCTTCGCAATGCTGGCAAGAATGTCGAGTAAAATGATAAAACTGATTAGGGTATTCTCCAAACGGGCCCAATCTTTCGATGCTTAGCCGCGTAACGCCCTCGGGTACATGATTAACTTCTCTACAGGCTTCCACACAAGCATTACAGCCAATGCATTTGGTCTCGTCGTGAAGCATGGCGTATTTTGTATTGTTTGTTCCTACGGCCGTTTCGGCATTGGCCTGGTTGCTACTGAGCGGATATACCGACACGCCGGCAACCAATGCGCAGGTGCTTTTAAGGAAATGTCTTCTTGAATTTTCCATGATTAGTTACCTCTGCACCGTGTGGCAGTTGCGGCACACATTACTGCGATCTTTTACACTTAACCCCATCATAGGGTCAGATTTAGGATGCAATTTATGGCAAGATGTACAGCTCGTTTTTTGTGCGTGTACGTTATGAGTCCACTCTGCTTTGGCTAATTTTTTAACGGTATGGCATTTAAGACATACGCCATTTTTAGCGTCAATTGTGATGTCGTTTTCCGAAGAGAACACCATCAAATCATTAGGCTTCCTAGGGTGATTGCCTTTTTCACCATGGCATGAACTGCAGCTCATTTTTAGCCGGTCTTGGGCATGATTGCCTTGCATTGAGCCATTGCGTTTATGGCATTTCATGCATGAGTCATTATTAATTTGCTCAGTAGAGTCCGCGCTATTTGCTTCATGACTGATAAGTGTAAGCGACAATAAGCCTACATATAACATCAGTAGCCAGTAATTCCGGGACATAATCAGCCCTCTTTACAATAATTGATTAATACAAAATATCGGGTGAAAACAGTTTGTTATCACCCGACAGGGTCTTCATACCGGTAGGGATTGCTTTAGCATTTGCATGTCGTAAGGTTTGCCTCGAACGATTTCAACTAACTTAATGTTGAATTTTTCGAACAAACTTTTTGCGTTAGCATCATCTTGCTCACTGAAATCAGAGATAACTAATTTCACTTCTGACGAGTCATGGTCAATCACAACATAATCGAATCGCGCATGATTTTCGGCTGCGGTTTGGGCATCCATTTCAAACACGGTATCGATTGGAACGTTGCAACAAACGTCATATTTTCCTCCCACCATTGTTTTTAGTGATTTTAAAAAGTCAAAGCTTTGAGTATCAAAAAGCATTTTCTTAAACTTAATTGCGTGATCCTCTGTATCAGGTTTAAAGAACTTTATACAAGTCATAATGAAAACAACCAATATAAAAGGAACTGCGATAAACAACACAGAGTATATAAACGCATAACTTAAAAAGACTGAAGTAATCATATAAGCCTCCAAAAAAATCAGTTTTTAATTTATTGTTTTATGAATCATCAATACGTCATTGATGTACGATTAATACTATCCTTATGTTTAATTAATTAATTGATCGTAATCAATTAAATGAGGTGATTTTAATTTATTTGATTGTAGTTATGATCTGGCTCTTATTGCTTTTATTGGTATTATTAATTAATAGGTTATTGTTTTTGATTAATCAAATTAAGTAATGGCATTTGTCATTTAGTTTTAATTAAAGATAGTGAAAATAATAAGTGATAAATTAATAAACTAAAATGTGTAAATGCAACTTATCAAAATCTATTTTGTTAAATCGGATATTTCAGTTCCTGAAATCAACGTCCGCAGCTAATGTATCGTTTGTTCAAATTTAATATATGATAAATGATATTTAAAATAACTCAAATTTAATGATCTGGAATAAGTAATAGGTGGAAAATTAAGATAATGTTATGAATTATTAGGGGAAAGGTAGAATATTAGGCTATATAACTCAAAAGGAGCGTTTCAGATGAGACAGATTGACTTAGATAAATTAGATTTATTAACATTGACTATATTAGTGAGCCTTTATGAAAATAAGTCCGCCACTCATGTTTCTAGGATTTTGGATGTGCCAGCTTCAAAAATAAGTCGTTGTTTACAAACGGCAAGATCTATTTTTGGTGATGAACTCTTTATAAGAAGAAAATATGGATTAGTCCCCAATGATTTTGCCGGCAAAATTTATCCGATTGCAAAAGAAATTGTTGATTGCTCAAAGAATTTTAATCGGATGAATAGTTCAGAATCGTCACATAGTCGATACTTTGAATTGGTTATGCCTGGAATGATTGCTTATGCCTATCCACGAGCATTAATGCAAGAGATTAAAGGTCATCATAAAGACATTCATATCAATGTGAGTAACTGGAATAGTCATTCCCTAGAGAACGTTGCGAATGATCCTAACAGTATTGTTACATTTTGCTGCAAAAACCCAGAAGAGATCCTTTGTTTCAACCAAAATTTGCAGATTGAAATACTTGCGACATTTACCCAATTATACTTAATAAGTTGTAAAAACCATCCCATTTTAAAACAAGAAATCAACTTAGAAAGCATTGCTTCATATCCTTATATCAATACCTTTATCGGGATCCAACCAGCAACACTTAACCCATTTCAGGAGTATTGTCGGATTAAGGATTTGCCTCTTCAGAACGAAATGACCATTACTGGCGTATCTTCTTTATTTGATTATCTTTCAGATTGTAAGTCACTGGCTTTGACACCCTATAAAGCGGTTTACGATATGCTAGATGAGGACTCTGGTTTACATGCTTGTCAGTTATCTGAATGTGAAGTAAATCGTATTTTTGAAGTTGCAGAACCATTAAAGCTAGTCTTAGTGACTCATCCTAATGCAGAAAATGAAGATGCTACGTGGTTAAAACAGCAGATCCGCGAGTTAACCCATGAGCTTGTTTGAAAAATAAAGCCTACGCAGTTGTTGTTTACGCTATAAATGCATTATCGATATATGTTTCGATGTGAGCCTGCATATTTCATTTTTGTCTTACTATTATCTTTTTTCTGACTATCATCTGTTGGCCATTTGAATCGTTAATCGCTATTGAATAATGATTTATTTTGCTGTAGGAAGCTATTTAAAATATAGCATTAACTTAAATTTTCGAATGAATTTGAGTGAATGATTTTAGCTTAAATCTTTAAAAATTAACTCCCGAGTATTTTTTATATTCTATTTTTTGATTTACAAATTAATTTTCAATATGCATATTAATTACATCTTATGTAATATTTTTGCATGCATTTTATTTACTTGTTCTATAGCCGTTAATTTTGGGGTTTTTGTTAATGCTATAAATGTATAATGTGGTATTTGTCGTTATCGATAATAAATATGTAAATTACATATTTATTATACTGCAATTTAGAAATGTAAAATATTTGCGGTAATCTTGGTGATACTATCGATATTTGATAAATGTAAATGGTAAATATAAAAATATAGATATTATTTTTAAGGTATGCAATACAAAGGAATAAGAGGTTAATCGTTTTATCACAAATGCTATTAAAGCTTAAGCTAATATAGCTAAGTTGGCATTATCCTTTAGTTACTCGTTAAATCCAAATTCAGATAATATTACTAATCATCAATTAGACTGATTTATTGATGAATTCATGCATTTATATCTTGTAACAGTAACCGTATGATTATAAGTAAGTATTTTTTATATTATCGTTAACACTTGTTGTTAAACATGAATACATGTGTCACCGCATGGAGTATTGCGACACTTAGCATCAATAACCCTAAACTGACCCACAAAACGCTAGGTTTAGGATCAATGAATAGCGGGCCACATCGATATGTTTATCGAGCAATTGATAACAGCAAAATGCTTTATTGATTAACCGATATCGTCGTAACATCCCTGATCAGTTTTCAAGCGCTTTATAGACATATTTACGCTAAGCTAATTTTCTTGTCTCCCATTGTTATGTACTGGGGAAAATCACGATATGAGTCAATGGCTATAAGTAAATAAGGATATGACGTGGGCACAGCTGAGTTAACTTCGATTACACCAACCAAAAGCCGTTCTTTTCTAAAAGGAGCATTAGCGGTGATGCCGCTTACAATAGCCGTGGTCCCTTGGGGCATTCTAGCGGGTTCATTTGCGCTCGAAGTTGGCCTCACTCCTGTTGAAAGCCAAGCGATGTCGGCCATTATCTTCGCCGGCAGTGCCCAATTGGTCGCCCTTGGGATGATAAAAGCCGGTATTGGTATCGGCAGTATTTTGATCACCACCTTACTTATTACCTCTCGGCATTTACTGTATGCCATGGCCATGCGCACTCATATTAGCCCGTTACCGCTTAAATGGCGTTTAGGCCTGGGCTTCTTGCTCACCGACGAACTGTTTGCTATAGCCAATCAAGCTCATAAAGGTGATACGCCAGCGCAACATCAGTTTGATCGCTGGTATGCTTTAGGCGGTGGCTTAACCTTTTATATCGGGTGGAATATTGCCACTTTGCTCGGCATTGTCGCAGGTCAGTCTATCGACAATTTAGATGCGCTGGGGCTCGACTTTGCCATCGCAGCCACCTTTATCGCCATTGTGGTGCCAACAGTTAGCAAGCCATCTATTTTGGTGTGCGTATTAGTGTCGCTTACCTTAGCGGTGGTGTGCGCGGTATTTACCATTCAAGCAGGGCTGCTTATTGCGGCAATCTCGGGCATGGCAGCAGGCATGACTTATGCCAAACTCACTAACGAGGGTAATTCGGGCAGCGGCGTTTCAAATAGCGCTCATTCGGGGTCGTCTCAATCGGCCGCAGCTCATTCAGTTACTGCTGATCCGGCCGCAGAAAGCTCAGTTACAGTAAACAAGGATGAAAACCTATGACTTGGCTGATTATTTTAGCAATGGCTGTGGTGGTATTTACCAGCAGGCATTTATTACTTGAGCCTAAACTGCCCATTCGCTTAGGTAAAAACACCTTAACGTTTTTAAGTTATTCAGCCCCTGCGGTACTGACCGCCATACTCGCGCCGATTGTGTTTGTGCCAGAAGGCCAACTGGCTATTAGTGTGCACAATCCTTATTTAACCTGTGCGCTGGTGGCGACAGTGCTGGCTTACGTGACCCGCAACACCTTGCTAACGACAGTACTCAGTATGGGATTGTTTTTTATTTTGTATTAGCCCCAAATAGATGGCAAATTGTTAACTGACATTCTGCAGCGCAATAGATTAGAATAACCGCCATATTACGGATCAATTAGAGTTGAGTCATGCACGTACACATTTTAGGGATTTGTGGCACTTTTATGGGCGGTTTAGCCCTGCTTGCCCGCGCAATGGGCCACAAAGTGACGGGTAGCGATGCCAATGTTTATCCGCCGATGAGCACCCAGCTTGAACAGCAAGGTATCGAGCTAATTCAAGGCTTTGATCCTGCGCAATTAGGCAAAGAAGGCGACAATCAACCAGACCTAGTGGTTATTGGTAATGCCATGAGCCGGGGCAATCCTTGTGTTGAAGCCGTATTAAATCGCGGCATAAAATACACTTCCGGACCGCAGTTTTTGTCTGAACATATTTTGCCAGAACGTTGGGTTTTGGCTGTATCTGGTACCCACGGTAAAACCTCTACTTCAAGCATGCTCGCGTGGATCCTTGAATATTGCGGTTATCAACCCGGTTTTCTAATTGGTGGCGTGCCGCAAAACTTTGGCGTATCAGCTCGTTTAGGTCATTCGCCATTTTTTGTGGTTGAAGCCGATGAATACGACAGCGCCTTTTTTGACAAACGCTCTAAGTTTGTTCATTACCATCCACGTACGCTAGTGATCAATAATCTTGAATTTGATCATGCCGACATTTTTGCCGATCTCGCGGCTATCCAGCGCCAATTCAATCATGTTATTCGAACGGTACCTGGCGAAGGCAAGGTGATTTGGCCTAGCGATGTTGAAGCGGTACAACAAGTGATTGATATGGGCTGTTGGAGCGAACAAGAAATTTATTCTAAAGCCGCAACCATAGCCACGGATGTCGCCCATCATCCCGTCACGCCTTCAGCGAGCCAAGGTGAACCGAGTGCTTGGCAGTCGCGTACTATTGCCGACGATGGCCATGAGTTTGAGGTGCTGTTAAATGGCACATCGCAGGGGAGTTTAAACTGGGCTTTGATAGGTCAACACAATATTGAAAACGCCATTATGGCGATAGCGGCAGCACGCCATGTGGGCGTAGTACCAAACCATGCCATTGAAGCGCTAACACAATTTAGTCCACCAAAGCGTCGTTTAGAGCTATTAGCAACAGTCAATGGTGTGTCGGTGTATGACGATTTTGCTCATCATCCCACGGCCATAGCCACCACACTTCAAGGGTTACGAGCCAAAGTAGCTAGCAGTAACAATGCTAATGCTAATGGTAAAATTATTGTGGTGCTAGAGCCGCGCTCAAACACCATGAAAAGCGGCGTACATAAAGACACCTTAGCCAATTCGATGGCATTAGCCGATGTGGGCTATTTATATCAAGCAGACAATATTGATTGGGACATAAACGCCAGTATGGCCAATGCGCCCATCCCGGTAACTGTGTGTCACAACATTGAAGACATTATTGCCTCGGTAGCTAATACCGCAAGCGATGGCGATACCGTGGTGATCATGAGTAATGGGGGCTTTAACGGTATCCACCAAAAAATTATTAAGGCGTTAGCGTAACCGCTATCACCAACAGAGGGGACAACATGGCCTACGCCAAAAAAGCCAAAGCAATCAGCCTCGCCTGGACCGGAGCGTCTGGCGCACCTTATGGCATTAAGCTGCTGGAATGTTTGCTAGCGGCCGATTACCAAGTCTTTTTAATGATATCCAGTGCGGCGCGTGTGGTGCTCGCCACCGAACACGGTTTGCAACTCAGCGCCAATCCTGACAAAGCCAAAGCGCAGTTATTACAACAGTTAGCAAACTCTGATGAACCACCCAAAGGCGAGTTAGTGGTATTAGGCAAGGATGAATGGTTTTCGCCGCCAGCATCGGGTAGCGCGGCACCGAAACAAATGGTAATTTGCCCGTGTTCAACCGGCACATTAGCGGCCGTGGCGACCGGAATGAGTAATCATTTGCTCGAAAGAGCAGCAGACGTAGTATTAAAAGAGCGCGGCCAATTGATATTAGTGCCACGAGAAACTCCCTTTAGTGCCATACACTTAGAGCATATGTTAAGCCTAACGCGTAACGGTGCGACCATCATGCCAGCGGCGCCAGGCTTTTATCATAATCCCAAATCAGTACAAGATCTGGTAAACTTCATGGTTTCCCGAATACTTGACCATTTGGGTATTGACCACGACTTAACGAGTCGCTGGGGATACGGACATACTCAGCTACATGACGACATCGACAATTGAGAGATTTATGAAGCACACAATTGAAATGATGATTTCTGAAGCAGAAATCAATAAAACCCTAGACCAATTAGCTGAACGTATTAATGCCCATTACGCCAACAGTGAACGCTTATTAATGGTTGGCTTATTAAAAGGTTCAGTCGTGTTTATGGCCGATTTGTGTCGCCGGATCAAAGGCCATGTCGAAATCGATTTTATGGCAGTATCAAGTTACGGCAATACCATGAGCAGCTCTCGCGATGTGAAAGTACTTAAAGATGTGCAGTCAGACATCGCCGGTCGTGATGTATTGATTGTTGAAGACTTAATCGACTCCGGTAACACGTTAAATAAAGTGCGCGAAATGTTGTTATTACGTGAGCCTAAAAGCTTAGCATTATGTACCTTAATCGATAAACCTGAACGTCGTGAAGTTGACGTGCTAGTCGATTTTATTGGCATTACCATCCCTGACGAATTTATTGTGGGATACGGTATCGACTACGCAGAGCAATATCGCAACCTGCCTTATATCGCAAAAGTGGTACCGTTAGATTAATACGGTATTCTTTGCCAGACTCCCGCACAGGCGGGATTTTTTGTTTTCATCGAGTAGAGGATTTCAACATGGCCGATAACGCCAATGCTTTAGTAATTGATAACCTTAAAAAAATCTATAAAGGCGGTGTCGAAGCCGTTAAATCAATCAGTTTGACGGTAAAGCAAGGCGACTTTTTTGCTCTGCTTGGCCCCAATGGTGCAGGTAAATCTACCACCATAGGTATTATCAGTTCGTTAGTACAAAAAACAGCGGGCTCGGTGACGGTATTTGGTTTTGATATAGATAAGCAACTCGAACATGCCAAGTTATGTATTGGTTTAGTACCGCAAGAATTCAACTTTAATCAGTTCGAAACAGTGCAACAAATAGTCGTTAACCAAGCGGGTTACTACGGGGTGCCAAAAGAGGTTGCCTTAGTGCGTGCTGAAAAGTACCTAAGCCAATTGGATTTATGGCATAAACGCCACGCGCAAGCACGTGAGCTATCCGGTGGAATGAAACGCCGTTTAATGATTGCCCGTGCCTTAATGCATGAACCTAAATTGTTGATTTTAGATGAACCTACCGCCGGAGTAGACATTGAATTACGTCGCTCAATGTGGGACTTTTTAAAGCTAATCAATCAACAAGGCGTGACCATTATTTTAACCACTCACTACCTTGAAGAAGCCGAAATGCTCTGCCGCACCATAGGTATTATCGATAATGGTTTACTGGTTGAGTGTACGACCATGAAGGCATTGCTGAGTAAGCTTGATGTTGAAACTTTTATTTTCGATTTACGAAAGCATCTCAACGCCGCGCCGCAGTTAACCAACATGACTTGCCGTTTAACGGATGATCACACATTAGAAGTCGACGTGGCTAAATCGAACAACATTAATGAGTTATTTACCCAGTTGACCGCGGCCAATATTGAAGTATTGTCGATGCGCAACAAAGCCAACCGCTTAGAAGAATTGTTTGTTGAGCGGGTAGAAAAAGCCAAGGAGTCAAAATAATGAACCACCTGTATTTTGTGGCTTTTAAAAGTATTTTAACCAAAGAAATTAATCGCTTTACCCGTATTTGGATCCAAACGCTAGTGCCGCCAGCGATTACCATGACGTTATATTTTTTAATTTTTGGTAACTTAGTCGGTAGCCGCATCGGTGAAATGGGCGGCGTGAGCTATATGGAGTTTATTGCCCCTGGTTTAATCATGATGTCGGTGATCACCAGCTCATACTCTAATGTGGCCTCATCGTTTTACAGCGCCAAGTTTCAACGTAACATTGAAGAAATCATGGTGGCACCCGTACCCCATTATGTGATGATAGCCGGTTACGTTGGTGGCGGTGTCGCCCGCGGTTTGTGCGTTGGCTTAATTGTTACCGTGGTGGCGATGTTGTTTGTTGATATCTCCTTGCATCACGTTAGCTTGGTTATTTTAACCATGTTTTTAACCTCAGTGTTATTCTCACTTGGTGGCTTAATTAATGCGGTGTTTGCCAAAAGCTTTGACGATATCAGTATTATTCCGACGTTTATTCTGACCCCGCTCACCTACTTAGGCGGGGTATTTTACTCGTTATCGTTATTGCCACCTTTTTGGCAAGGCGTATCGGGCTTAAACCCTGTGGTGTACATGATCAACGTATTCCGCTACGGATTTTTAGGTTTTGCTGATCTCAGCGTACCGTTATCCATCGCCATTATGCTGGGCTTTTGCGTCAGCTTATGGACACTGGCTTATTACTTGATATCGCGCGGTATTGGGTTGCGTAGCTAATACGTAACAAGCAGAAAATGAATTAGAAAGGACTCGCAAGAGTCCTTTTTTGTGGGTGTAATTTAGAAAATATTTACCTTGTAGACTTATTCACAGGCGGGCTAATTATCACTTTTAACTGTAATCCATTGGGCTTTGTACACCTGTTTGGTGTAAACCTGCAACATGGGTATAGATTTGGGTTGTTTTTACATCATTATGGCCGAGTAATTCCTGCACGGTTCTTATATCGTGACCACGCCTCAGTAAGTTTGTTGCAAAAGAATGCCTAAAAGTATGAGCGGTAATGCGTTTAGTGATCGTCGTTTTCTGAACTGCTTTTTTTAATGCCTTTCTAAATGTTGTTGGGTCAATATGATGTCTGCATATGTAGCCATTAACAGGATGCGACACGCAGTGAACCGAAGGGAAAAGGTATTGCCAATGTAATTGTTTGGCGCTTGTTCCAAACTTTTTGAGTAAGCTAGGAGGTAATGAAGCCATCCCTAATCCCTGAGACAAATCGTGAGCATGAGTCTCTCGCACGTGGCACATCTGCTGCTGTATGGGATCAATGGTCATTTTAGGTAAAATACAAACTCTATCTTTTTTACCTTTACCTCTAAATACAAAAAGTGTTCGATTTTCAAAATCGATATCCTTAAGTCTAATACTTAAAGCTTCAGTTAATCTTAACCCTGCGCCATATAATAAACAGCCAATCAGTTGGTATTTACCGTGTAAATGGTCGATGACCTGTTTGGCCTCTGCATCATTTAAAACCTGCGGAATTCGAGTTGGTGCTTTTGCATACGGGAACTGCAAATTGTCGGTATCGATGGCTAGTACATGTTTAAACGCAAAAACAAGGGCGCAAAGGGCTTGCTGTTGTGTACTGCTGGAAACACGCCGTTCGTTTGCTAAAAAACATAAAAACTGTTCAATATGTGTAGGTAAAATATGTTTTGCAGCAGTAAACTTAAAATATTTTATAAAATAACGGTTCCAATAAAGGTATGATTTTTCAGTTTGGTAACTGTAATGCCTCACTCGAATTTGTTGTCGAATTGCTTCTATATATCCTGCTCCCGCCATAACGTCCCCCTTTATGTTATCTGTACTGTACATCCATACAGTTATAATGGGTTTTGAATGAATTGCAATAAAACGTGTACAAAAAACAATCTAAAGTGCTAAAGATGAATCAATAGATAAAACCTAATCTATTGATATTAGGTGATTAATTTTTTTAGTATTTAATTCCGACACTTTTAACGCGCAATCGAAGTTTTATATCGGAGGTTAAGAGTCATTAAATTGCTTTACATCAATGAGATAGAAAATGTAGGATGATATAAATCAATAACTTAAACGGTCGGCTTTATCGGTCGAGCCGTTCAATAAGCTGTTAGTTGCTCGTGAGATAATTAGGCATATATGATAAATCCTTGGGTTAGATTCGACGATATTGAAGAGAAAAGAAATGGGTATTACGTTGTGTATAGTCCTGTTTTTACCGGTCAGGAATTTGCGATATTAAATGTCAATATCTATGACTCAAAGCTCACGGACAATATCCAAAAAATCGCAGAATCAGAGTTAAAATATTGGGCTTTGAAATATCCGACTCCCATAATGCTAATGATCTCTAACAAAACTGATGAAGAGTGGCGTACTAAAGATAAATTAGGACACGATTTTTTGCTTGGCTACCTCAAACTTGGAAAAGTAATATTGTATTGTGATGAGTCCCCAGAGGCTGAAAAACCTGATATAGATCTCTCAAAAGATAGCTTAGCCAAAATTTACTCTAAGTTAAGGTTTTCTACATATGAAGAGGTTGTAGCTAAGCAAAACACTGAGGTTAAAAGTAGAAAGCTATTCTTGCTTATTCTAACATTATGGGCTTGTGTTATACCTGCTCTGATAGCTTTTCTTGGTTGGTCTAATCCTATTGTTTCATTTATGGCGCTAGCTTATAGTTTGTATGTCGCATTTAATAAAGGTTTAGAACTTTGGGGGCGTAAGAAAAAATCAGAAAAAGATTTAGCTGAAGAAAAAGAGCAATTAGCGAAAAATCACCACCACTATCATTGCCAACTAAATCCTGAAGCATTTCTTAGATTAAAAAGTGACAACTTCAAAAAAGAGCGTTTAGAAAAAGAAAGAAGTAAAATTGCGAGTATGAGCAACTAACAAATAAGGATAGGCCGCGCGAAGCCGCGTCCTTATCCCAAGTGTTGAACAAGCCCGAACACCGAGAGTGACTC
>NZ_JBEOPP010000067.1:0-24525 GCF_040310185.1 Shewanella sp. T24-MNA-CIBAN-0130
GCTGACACGCTCGGTGATACAATTAATGATAACTTTCAGAAATTAAAACCTGCAGTTTGAATTCACTTGAGTATATACAACCAAGCCACTTCAACATGCTCGTTTCAAAGCCCCTTAGGATAACTGAACAAGGCCGTGATTGAAGAGAATGGTGACGCCCTTGTAATATCACTATTCCTAAAACCTAGATCGCTGCGCTGCTAGGACGCTACGCGGCTAGATTCTATAAAAGCGGACAGCACAGCGAAGCTGTCACTATCGCTTGAGGTAACAAGCGGTGACGAGCGAAAGGGCGATAACAAGCCAAGAGCTTAGCCGCGAGACCGCTTTATCCGTGAGCGCAGCGTTCGCTTGTTATCGTTTCTGAAGCGTCACATCTCCACATGCTGCATCCTGCATTTCAAGGTCGTTTGGGTATATGCAAATCAACATTTTAGTCAGTGGATTTAATCCAATCGCCTTTGTCATCAAAAGGCCAATCAACACCTAGCCAGGCTTGATAGAATGCTTTCTGAGCATCGGAGACCTCAGCCACAGCTTCAATCGACAACTCGCCTTTAGGTTGTTCCGTCAGCTGTAGACTCACCTCTTTTAAACGATCATCACTAAATAAACTGAGCTTAATCTTATCGCCGACATTAAAATCGTTAAGGCGTTTAGTGAATCCATCCGCAGTCACTTTTAATCCATTAACCGCCACTATTTCATCACCTGCAGCAATACCAGCATTCCATGCTGGGCCATGTTTTAACACATTAGCAATCGTCAAGTCACCGTGTAACTCAGACAGGGTCATTCCCGCATCGATAACGGTTTTAGGGGCTTTACTATAGGTGGTGATTAACCCTGCATGGGCGAGTAATTCATCAAACGGCAAACTAAACGGTTGATTAACAAATTCTTGCCACCAGGGTTGATAATCTTTACCAGATAGCGTTTTCAAAATTGATTGCACATCTGCAACCTTGTAGCCCATTGGCACTTTATATTGCTGATAAAGTGCTTTATGAACATCACGATAAGAATGTTCAAGTTGGGTATCACTCAGTAAGCTAAAATCGAGCGCCATTGAAGCCAAATAACCTTCAGAGTATATGTTGACACTGTGGTTGACCGCATAGTCGCCCCAAGTACTGCTCCATTGACCTAAACTGGCTTCTGCAACAGATTGGATTTCACGGCCAGGATTATGCTGATTAAGCACAATCCGTTTACTTAAATCGTCAAAAAATTCTTTAGCTGTCATCACGCCAGCCCGCAACAATAATTGATTTTGGAAATAACTGGTGGAGCCTTCAACCATCCACAGTAAATCCGTCATGTTTTCTGACTGGTAATCATAAGGCACCAGCCCTTGAGGGCGATAGGATTTTACATTCCAAGAGTGAATAAACTCGTGAGAGGCGGTACTGATAAAACGTAAATAATCTTGGCGCTCACGAAAGTTAAATCGTGGTAGCTGGATAACTGTAGAATTGAGGTGCTCTGTTGCGCCACTTGCACCGCTGGTTGCATGCACCATGTAAACATAGCGTTTAAACGGATAATCAGCCCAAATAGTCGAGGCCTGGCCGCTTATTTTACGTAAATCGGTAAGAATTTGAGTCGTGTCATAATTACCCTCACCCCAAAATACCACTTCATATTGACGATCGTCAGCCTCGAAACTAAAATGCTGGTTTATTCCAGTTTCAATTGGCGAGTCAACTAATACATCATAATTGGGCGCTTTAAATGAATGTGACGTACTGCCTTTATCCATGCCGGAATAACTCTGCCAACCTTTAGGCACTGCCATATTAACCGTAACGGGTTGCTGACTAAATGCTGGGCTATACATAAATACTCCACTGCCATCTAAAAAGGCATGACTATTATCAATGTGACGCAAACGGTCACCAAGCTCATTGGCATGTAGTTGATAAGTCACTTTAACGGCTGTGGGTTTGATTAATGCTATTTGCCATTCTCCGCTGGCGGTGCGCTTCCAAGGTAATGACTGACCTTTGCTGTCGGTCGCATTAAACAATCTTATGCCATCAGCAATGGGTAATACTTGATAACGACCCATTCGCCATACTGGTAAATTAACGGTTAACACTTTTAAGTCAGTTTGAGGAAATGAAACACTCACCTGAGCTAAATGGTGCGCGGGTTGATTAATATCGATATGGTAATCGACATCAGCAATTGCTGGCGTTGTCCAGCTCATCGAAAAAATGGCACTGCTGGTAAAAATTGCAAGAGAAGTAGGTTTCACTCTAGGTTCCTTCTGGTATGATTCTATTGTTTTTATTTTAAATTCCAAACAATTATAACGATCTAGACTCATTAACACAGTGGTAAATTACAACTTGATTGTAAAAACCCATAAGCTACCTCAACCTAATAGAGGTTGGCTTTGCATTTTGTGTACAATCAAGTCCACGTTAACTATAAAGGTCTCTATTACTATGCTGCGATGTTTTACTCTTGTCATATTATGTTCGATACTATTTAGTTCAGCGGTTTGTGCAAGAGATATTGAACAGCAAGAAATATTGTTCAAAGAAAATCCACAGAAGCTTTATACCAAACTAATAAGGGCAACCGAGTTTCCTTTGAAATTTTCGAATAGAGCGGAGTTCGAACAAGTCGCTGGTGAACTAAGTTACCAACCAAATGAACTTCATCGCGACTTAGAACTACTTGCTCGGTTGAATTTAGAAGCAAAACTTAACTCACCAACTAAATATCAAGATGCCGAATTGCTCATAACACAATTAGACGCCATCGCATCAACAACACTTGAAAAAGCGTTAATGGTTATGCTTAAAGCACGGATTAAGGGGCGTAAAAACCAAGAATATAATCAGGTGTTAGTTGAATATAATGATGCTTTGAATATGGTTAACACCGATGTAAGCCTAGAAAGCACGCTGTTCAAATTGACACTTCATGATCAATTGAGCATGCTACACTCATTGTTACTTCAACCAACACCCGCGTTATCTCACTTAAATCGTTACCGCCAAATCGCTTATCAATTACACAATAATTACTTAATATCAGATGCAGAAACGCAATTCGGTCGTTATTACAATCTTAATGGGGATCAGGCAAAGTCATTACAGCATTATAGTGAAGCATTTCGGTTAGCTAACAACTTAGATTATCCGGGAATTAAAGCCCATACACAGCTCAATCTTGCCCGAACATACCGTGATTTAGAACAATGGGATGATGCACTAAAATATGCCCATAATGCAGCAGAAATACTTCAAGCGATAGGCCAAGATGTTTACTTAGCCGAAACAATGACTGTCATCGCAATGATTTACGCAGGCCAAGATCAATGGAATAAAACCATCGATTATTATTTAAATGTCCAGCAAGTCAATGAGCGGATGGGAAACGAAATTGCAATAGGTCTCACATATCACAATTTAGGTGAAGCCTATTTTAAATTAAATAATTCCCAAGCCGCATTGAACGTAATGCAACGTGCAAATGATATATTTAGGGCACGAAAAATAGAGCATTACTTAGTCTATAACGAGCTACTATTTGCTCAAATATGTACCAGCGAAGGCATGTGGCCTGAAGCTATTGAGCACGCAAGTAAAGCCATTGAGTTGGCTAAAAAGAAACATTTAACTAAAGTTCAAACTGAAGCATTAGGTTATTTATCTACAGCATATCGCAAAACCAACAACCTCAATGCAGCACTTGAAACTGTCGATGTCATTGTTGAATTGATCAATAAATCACAAGAAAAAGAACAACAAACCAATGATTTTCCTGAACTCACTGAACAAAAATTAAAATTCGAACTGGGTTTATTGAGTAGTAAATTAGAACAGCAAACCGCTAAAAATAAATACAATCAATTTATCATTTTAGGGTTGATTATTGTGTTTAGTATTACGCTCATACTAATGGTTTTTTTCTACAGAAAATTTCAACACCGCAATATCTTGTACCATAACGCCCAACGTTTGAACACAATAGATCCTATAACACAAGCACAAGGTTACAGGGCGTTTATTCAACGGATCAACACCTTAAAACACCAAGAGCCTAAAGCATTAGCGCTAGTGAACATTAATGAATTGAACAATATTGATATTCGACTTGGACACACTGAATCAGTTGTATTGATGCAGCACTTTAATAGTCAGTTCAGTAAGCACCTAGACACTGAAGTGTTTATCATCCGTCCCGGGTTGATTGGATGTTATTTCGATAAGCAGTATGACGCAGCAATTATCTTAAATGCCGTAATAAAGAGCCTTAAACAATTACAAACAACTCAATTTACCATTCCTAACTTTGCTCGTAAATCAACAGAGCAATATGCCAGCATTGGCCACATTAGTTTACCATTACTTGACAACCCTGATGT
Source organism: Shewanella sp. T24-MNA-CIBAN-0130 (assembly GCF_040310185.1). Classification (NCBI taxonomy): domain Bacteria; kingdom Pseudomonadati; phylum Pseudomonadota; class Gammaproteobacteria; order Alteromonadales; family Shewanellaceae; genus Shewanella; species Shewanella sp. T24-MNA-CIBAN-0130. Next base: position 4,385 of record NZ_JBEOPP010000067.1, read on the forward strand.
TAACATCAGTGCAGAATTGCAATTTGAAGCGCTGCAATACGCACTTGCTGCGGCTATGGAAATAACGGAGCAACCCGCATATATTTCACTGCGACCACTTAACTTTGCTCCCGCGGCTATTTTTATGCGGCCACTTTATTTAAATCTGACTCAAGCACTTAACCGGGGCATCATTCGTGCAGAAAGTAATCGTAATACCCAAGAGATCAACTGGCCGAAGCACTAATTGTTTTATAAACTAATAATTATAGATAATTAAACTGTTTTGTGCGGTAATTGGATTTACTGCACAATATTATTGATATAACAGTACTACAATATTAAATGTTAACCGATTAAATATCAACCAATTAAATGCTTAACGTTAATTAATGACAATCTCAAAAAAATCCCAATTGATGTCCACATTGATGTCCCAGACATGGCAATCAATGCCTTTAGATGACAAATGAGAGTAGGCACTGCAAAATGGAAGAGTCAAATACCGCGATAACTCAAATTTCGTTAATGAAGCAAAAGCTGCATGCAGCTAAACTTGCTATCGAAGAGATTAATATCGATCGCAATGACAAATTGAAAACACTGATTCAATTTATTTCTCATCTCAGTCTTGCTTGCAAAGGACAAAATTTAGAGCTCGACAACAAACTGGCAAAATTGCGCCACCATATGCACAATTTTGAACAAATAGACGAAGCGCTACCAGAACTGGTCGATATTGAACGATTATTGAGGTCCCAATATAGCCATACCATGACTCGTTTAGAAGATAGTCGTAATGGACTCAATCGAGTGATCCGTCAGATCCAACGAATTAATGCCGCGCCAGACAAACTAAAAAAAGAAATCACCTATTTTAAACAAGAACTAAGCAAACCGTTCCATACCGTATGGGAATACATCCCCAAAGTAGAAAAACTTATTTTTTTCTATGAAGAAATTTTGAAGCATGAATTTGCCGATGCCGACGATTACCAAATTTTACCTCAGCATATCCAGCTAGCCAAAGAGCTTGCCGCTAAGATCGCTGAAATTGAATTTAGAAAAGATCAACGAGACCAAATTCTAGTCATAAAAGAAGTGTTGCTTGGTGAGCTCAGTTTAAGCAACTTGCTCGATTCTTACCAATCGATATTGAGTTTACTGTTAGAGAATATCGCTCGCGAAAAAAGCGCATCACAAGACTTTTTATTTGCCCTCAATGATGCCCTGATAATCGTGCGCGATGTGGTCAATAATACCTACAATAACAACCAACGCAGTGAGCAGCTTAAAGGCCAATTAAATAAAGAGATAAATTTACGCGTCAATACCGCTGATGAGTTAATTATTGATGCCGATAGTCTTAACGAATTAAAGATCCGACTGACGGTGCAGTTATCTTCGCTTCGCGATGCACTCTCTCGTAAAGAAGCGCTAGAACAACGTGAACAAACACTCTTACGAAAGTCAATTGAATCGATGCGTAAAGAACTCAATTCAATGAGCCAAGAATCTAATAATTATAAAGAAAAGCTATTTGAACATCAAAAGCTCAACCTCCTTGACCCGCTGACCCAATTGGCAAATCGTAGCGCGTTAGAAGACCGCATGGAGCAAGAATACCGTAACCATGTCCGCTTTAAAACGCCACTATGGATCGCGATTACAGACATAGATCACTTCAAAGTTATTAACGATAACTTTGGTCACAGCACCGGCGATAAAACCCTGCAAGTCATCTCAATGGCCTTAAAAAATTCATTACGTGATAGTGAGTTTGTGGCTCGTTATGGTGGCGAAGAATTTGTATTTTTATTGCCTGATATTACTGATGAACATATCTCTCAATTATTGAATCGCGTGAGAGAAAAAATTAAAAATATTCCGTTTAAGTTTAAAAATCAGAGAATTACAGTTACATTATCTATAGGTGCGGCACAAGTTATGGAAAATGAAACGCTTGAAGAAGCTTTCGAAAGAGCCGATGCGGCATTATACCAAGCAAAAAACAACGGCAGAGACCGAGTCGTTATTGATATCTAGCCCATCCCAAGACTTTTCTCTTTGGACTCGGCATCAGACACTCGAGTCCAAAGGAGTTGCTTATGATCGTAAAAATTAGTCCACGTGGTAGCTTAGATCAACTTTCTCAATTAGAAGTCGAACGCTTAAAACAAGGCGCAAAAAGCGACTTGTATCAGCTATATCGAAATTGCTCGCTAGCAGTATTAGCCTCGGGTGTCATAAGCGACAGCTCTGAAGAACTGTTTCGTCGCTATGAATCCTTTAGTATTAATATTTTACAGCGAGAAAGAGGCATACTGATTGAACTCATCAACCCCCCTATTCAAGCCTTTGTCGACGGTGAAATTATTGCGGGTATTCAAGAGCACTTGTTTGCCGTGCTGCGCGACATTATTTACATCAGTAATAAATACGATAATTTAAAACACATTGACTTAAGTAATGCGAGCCACATTACCAACGTCGTATTTGACATACTGCGTAATGCTCAAGCGATATCGCCAATGAAAGATCCTAATGTGGTGGTATGCTGGGGAGGACACAGCATCAACGCAGTCGAATATCAATATACCCGAGATGTCGGTTACCAACTTGGGTTACGCAGATTAGATATTTGTACGGGTTGCGGACCCGGCGCAATGGAAGGTCCAATGAAAGGCGCGGCAATTGCTCATGCCAAGCAACGAGTTCACAATGCTCGCTATATAGGCTTAACAGAACCCAGCATTATTAACGCTGAGCCACCCAATCAAATTGTCAATGAATTAGTTATTTTACCCGACATAGAAAAGCGTCTAGAAGCCTTTGTGCGTTTAGGTCACGGTATCGTTATTTTCCCAGGCGGCGCGGGTACCGCTGAAGAGTTACTCTATTTCCTTGGTATCTTATTAAATGATCACAATAGCAATATGTCATTCCCACTGGTGCTAACAGGACCGGCAGAAAGTGCTGATTACTTCACGGTAATTGATGAATTTATTGGGACTACATTAGGCACCGAAGCACAAAGCAAGTATCAAATCATTATTGATGACCCTATCAAAGTGGCACAAATAATGAAAGAAGGTATGCAAGATGTAAAAACCTATCGAAAAGAAAAAGGTGATGCTTACCAATATCAATGGTCGCTAAAAATTGAACCCGAATTTCAATTACCCTTTGATCCGACCCATGAAGTTATGGCAAATTTAAACCTTAACTTTCAGGACAATAAAGCTGAACTTGCCGCAAACTTACGCAAAGCGTTTTCAGGTATTGTCGCCGGCAATGTAAAAGGCGCTACCATTAAGTTGATCGAACAGTTTGGTCCCTTTAACATTAAAGGTGATGCTAAACTTATGCTCATGATGGATAAGCTATTAAACGCTTTTGTTAAACAACAACGAATGAAACTGCCAGGAAGCGCTTACGTGCCCTGCTACAACATAATAAAAACCAATGAATAAATTACTTATTATTGACGGGCTCAATCTAGTACGCCGTATTCATGCGGTGCTACCTGATGAAAACGATATTACTAGCGTACAAGAACGGGTTTTAGCTGCATCTAAAAAAATGCTGGTGCAGCATCAACCAACCCACTGCATTGTGGTCTGGGATGGCAGTGAGCCCTCTTGGCGTAAAACGCTGTATAGCGATTACAAAAAAGGCCGAAAGCCCATGCCAACGGCATTAAGTGATGGCTTGGCTAACATCAAAACCACACTGGCAGAACACGACATCCACTCTTTTGATGCCCAATCTGAAGCAGACGATGTTATCGCCACCATCGCGATGAAAATGATCAGCAACAATGGTGAAGTGGTCATTGTTTCAACCGACAAAGGCTTTAGTCAGCTACCCACAAAAAATCTCACCTTATGGGATCACTTCAACCAGCATGTTTTTGATGTTCAACAATATGAAAAAAAACTCGGCATAGAGCAATATCAAATGCTCGACTTTATTGCGCTAGCGGGCGACAGTGGCAATAAAATTCCGGGTATTATGGGGATCGGACCAAAATCAGCAGCCGACTTACTGAATAAATTCAGAACACTAGCTAATTTATATCGTTCTTTAGACAATCTTGGCGCCAAGCAGGCACATAAATTAGCCGAAGGAAAAGAGATAGCGCGAATTAGCTATAAATTGGCGCAGCTGCAATGCGATATGCCACTAAATATTAATTTGAAACAATTTAGAACCAATTTAAGACCAAACTAATAACAAACAATGTAATAATGTGACAATGAGATAATAAGAAATACAGACAGCAAACGTATTTATACCATAACGGATTAAACACATTATGAACTCAAAAGTGACTTATATCATCGGTGGAATATTCACTGCCTATTTACTGTTTGTTGCTGTGGTGATTTTTGTTTACGAACCGCAACCAGAAGACAGGGCATGGGATGATCGTGAAGCTTTCAATTTACAAAAAATGAGTGATATCCACTTTGGTCAAAGCCTTGATGAGATCCGAACGTTATTAGGCAGTGCTGATTTTGTCGAAGCAAAAACCGGCTTTGATGGACAATATCAAGTGATGTATTACCGTACTCACCATATAAAATCAGATGGCGAAACCACTAAAGAAGAATGCACGCCATTGTTATTTAGAGATAATCTTCTGATAGCATGGGGACAAGATACACAAGAACAATACTTTTCAGTGCCGATAACCGATCAAGTATCTCCGCAATAACACCCCCTTCTATCGACAGTGAACGCCCCACAGAGCCACTAAGTGTCGATCAATAGGCTTACGATAAAACGCCCTATCGGTATCAGCATAGGGCGCAGAAATCTCATTTAAAACAATCAAATTACGCTGTTTTAATCTGCTTTTTTATACTCCCGATAGGCTTCACCCTGGCGTAACCAATCTGGGGCTGGTGCCCCTTTTAAATAATGGTCAAAGTACTGTTTCATTTTAATGCTGTAATCAAGCTTATTGGGATACTTTTTCAAATGGTGTGGCTCATCTTCATATTGTAAAAATACCACATCCTTCCCTGCACGACGCATTGCTAGATACAACTCAATCCCCTGCTCCCAAGGCACTGCATCATCTTTATCACCAAACATGATCATCATTGGGGTTTGAATGCGATCAACATAGAAAATGGGCGAGTTTTCAATGTATTTCTGTGGCGCCTTAAACAGACTCTCTCCGATCCGGCTTTGACCTGTTTCATATTGGAATTGCCTGGCTAAACCTGACCCAAGACGAATACCACTGTAAGCACTGGTCATATTCGACACCGGAGCACCTGTCACTACCGCTTTAAAGATATTGGTTTGGGTTACCGCATATGCACTCTGATAGCCGCCCCAAGAATGCCCTTGAATACCAACAGCATTGGGATCGGCAACCCCCATCGCTATCAACTTTTGCACGCCTGCCGTCAGCGCTTTTACTGATGAAATTCCTGGATAGCCAATCTCAAAACGAATATCCGGTAGAAAAATAGCGTAACCATTATCAGCATACCAAGCAAAGTTAGGCCGGTGGTTGAGCTTCATGTCAGGAAAAGCATGTAATCTGTCACTCATAAAACGGTAAAAATAGACTAAGGTTGGATACTGTTTACCGGCTTGATAATTGGTTGGTTTAATTAATACCCCATCGGTGTTAATGCCGTCACCATCTCGCCAATGCACTAATTCAGCATTGCCCCATTTAAACGCGTCACGCTGCTTGTCCAGCTCGGTAAGCTGCAGCGCATTCTGTGGCGAGGTAATATCTGCAATATATAAATCTGGATACAAATCATAACGCTGCTTTGAAAACACCACTGCAGCGGCTTTATTGGCTCTAGCAAGCAAGGTTAATTTAGCCTTGCTTTGAGTTAAGCGGCTCACGCCAGCCACACCTATCTTGGCACTGAAAAAGCCGTCCGCTTTTGTTTGATGACTATAGCCTTGTAATAGCACTGTTTCAGCATCATTGACTACCGCGGGTAACGGTTTCTCTTGGGCTAAACCAACCAGTCTAAATTGAGTTTTCTGTTTTCGCCCCTCGCCCTTGGTCAACATAAACCCATTGTGCGCTGCGGTATTAAACTGCCATATATCATATTTATCATATACCGTAATAGCACTGTCATCGGCCAACCAAGGGCCAAAACCGTAACCGGGTGCCGCACTGGGATAATCATGATCTTCATTGGCAAAAGGGGTCGCAATATTCGCGGTTAAATTAACCCTGCGCGTTAACGCTATATCAAAAAGATAGACATTACCTTGTTGATAATAAGCTAAAAACTTACCATGAGGTGACAACGTCGGCATAGCATCACTAGGTTGCTGAGTTAATACGAGGATTTTTTGGCCTGTTTTGACATCAACCAAATACACATCACGATAAAAGCCTGCCCAGGTAACCATTTTCTGATAGGGCACATCGGAGCTGGCCAATAAGTAACGTGCTTGCTCGCCATAAGTGACATCAGGAACCGCTTGGTCGGCTAATTGAATTAACTTATTTGACTCAAGGTGTAAAACCGCTAAATAGGTGCGTTTTAACTCTTGCTCATATTCTTTAACTGCTTGGGGCTTAATTTTGGCATCATCACCATGCCAAATACGTAACTGTTTTTTAGCGGTAATAATGTCTGGATTAAACACATCACTTGGATTTTCAAAATCAGCTAATGCAGCTTGTTGTGCAACCTTTGGCACTCGTCCCACAAACAAACGTTGGCCATCTTTTGAAAACAGTAAGCTGGCATGCTGGTTATAAGTCAACCCTTCAGACTGAGCAAACTGGCGTTGTTTATCGTGTTGTACATCCAGTAACAACATATTGTACTCACGGCCATAGCGTATTGAACTCGCCATGCCTTTCGTTACTGCAACATATTGGCCATCATCACTGATGGCTAATGCTTCAATATGTTCATCAGTACTACTGTAAAGCTGACGCTGTGTTTGGCTATATAATGTCACTAACACCACTTGATGCTGCTGATTTTCAACTTTATTCACCACAGCAACGAAATGATGTACGGCTTTATCAAAAGCAAATTGAGTCACATCCGATAGTTGTGTTTGATGGTTAGTAGCCAAATTAATTAAGCGAATATCTGCCCCTTTATCGGCCTCCTCAATTTCAGCTTGCGTACTATCATGTTCTGTTTCACTGGTGTTTTTCGTCTCTGAAGCCGTCGTTTCTGAAGCTGTCTGCGCTAACTCTGCCGATCCAGCAGTAGTTGATTTAGACACTTTTGATTCAGGATCTGTCGACTCAGGATCAGTTGACTCTGGCTTGCTAACCTTAAACTTCACCACTAAAAAACGGCCATCATCGCTAAATGAAGCGGAATCGACCTTGTCAAATCGTTGCTGATTGCCATTTTTGGTATTGAGTAATACCACTTCATGGGGTAAATCGTCTTTCTCTTTGGTTTCTCGGTCAAATAAAGTCGCTTCGATTGTCGCCAATACAAATAGACCATCGGCACTGACGTTAACGTCCGTGCCATTGACAATTTCATATTGTTTGCGATTATCACTAAAACGAATTAATGCACGACTATCGCCCCTATCAGGTGTAGCCTGTACCGCAATCACTTTGCCATTATCAGAAATAATCGGCTGTTGTAAGGTTTCAAAATGCATAATGTCATCAAGGGACAGAGCACGTTGCGGGGCCGCATGGGCACTAAATGACAGACAGACTGCCAATGGAATTAAATTGAATAATTTCACAGTTTTCCTCTAATGGTTCCCGTAATAGATCGCAGTAATGGATTATCTATAATCTTAACCAGCAATAAATAATAAACACCAAGCATTACATTCGACCAAAGTCGTCTATATAAAATATGTTTACCGAATAAGCTAATGCTCGCCAATAAAATATAGAATCGCCGACATGTTTTCAAACTTAGATGGTTTACAAGTAAACGATTTGTAATAAAAGTTCATAGTAAATCAATCAGATTAGGATTGACTTAAAAATAACGGAAATAATGTGATAATACTCACTATTTTCTGTAAATAAACATTAAAAGTCGTTAAAATACGCCGCAGAAAACGACGGTTTTTATCGTCACCTAGCCGTGTCATGTATGCGGTCTAACAATTGCAGTAACCACAACCGTGGAAGGACTATTCATGTCAAAACGTACAATAACCGTGATCCCAGGTGATGGGATTGGACCAAGCATTATCGATTCAGCATTAAAAATCCTCGACAAAGCAGGATGTAACTTTGAATATGAATTTGCAGATGCTGGGTTAACGGCGTTAGAAAAGCACGGTGAACTTATACCCCAACGTACTTTAGACCTTATCGAAAAAAATCGTATTACGCTTAAAGGTCCGTTAACCACACCTGTCGGTGAAGGGTTTTCCTCTATCAATGTGAGCTTGCGTAAACAGTTCAGTCTTTATGCTAACGTGCGCCCGGTGATTTCATTTAAGGGGACTCAAGCGCGTTATGAAAACATTGATATTATTACCGTCCGTGAAAATACCGAAGGTATGTACTCTGGTTTAGGTCAAAAAATATCTGATGATGGTCAAACTGCAGAAGCGACCAGTATCATTACTCGTCATGGCGCAGAACAGATCACTACGTTTGCTTTTGAGCTTGCACGCAAAGAAAATCGCAAAAAAGTGACCATAGTTCACAAAGCTAACATCATGAAATCAACTTCTGGTTTGTTCTTAAAAGTGGCACGTGAAGTGAGTCTGCGTTATCCAGACATCACCACAGAAGAAATGATTGTTGATGCCACTTGCATGAAACTGGTTATGAATCCTGAAAACTTTGATGTTATCGTAACGACTAACCTATTTGGTGACATTTTATCTGACTTATGTGCCGGTCTTGTGGGCGGTTTAGGAATGGCTCCAGGGGCAAACATAGGTCGCAATGCTGCTATTTTTGAAGCGGTACATGGTAGTGCACCCGATATTGCAGGTAAAAATTTAGCGAACCCTACCTCAGTTATTTTAGCGTCGATTCAAATGCTAGAATACTTAGGCATGTCAGATAAAGCTGAGATGATCCGCAGTGCTGTAGCTGCTGTTATTGAAGAAGGTGACCGTACCACTCGCGATTTAGGTGGCACTCACGGTACAACCGACTTCACTCAAGCAGTGCTTGATCGTTTAGCATAATTCTTTATGATTAGGTTAATGACTTATTTATCTTATAAGTCATGACTAAAAAGCCCCATATGCATGACATATGGGGCTTTTTGTTAGATGTGCGCTAGCAAAGTTATGCGTAGCTCACGCCCTTTTCAGGGAAAATCCATAAATGAACCGTTACTTCATCACGATCATGATAAAGATGCTTACACTGTATTTTAAAATCGATTTCATTTTCAGTTAAAATGGTGCCTATCGTTTCTAAAATAACGCTGACTTCTTTATAGCGGCTCTTCATGGGTAATTTAAGATTAAAAATCGCTTCTTTAAACCAACCATTAATCGCCCATGCTTCCATCAGTTCTGCAACCCGAGCCGGTTTTTCAACCATATCGCATACCAACCAATAAATATTTTTACGTGGTGGTTCAAAACGAAAACCGTCAGCACGGTAATGCTTTACTTGGCCCGAATCCATTAATTTAGGATCCATCGGACCGTTATCGACTGCAGCAACCATCATTCCGCGGCGGACCAATTGATAAGTCCACCCTCCAGGGCAAGCGCCTAAATCAACTGCATTTAAGCCACTGCGACAACGTGTTTCTTGCTCTTCTTTAGTTAAGAACACGCCAAATGCTTCATCCAATTTCAGGCTTGAGCGACTCGGAGCATCTGCAGCCATTCTTAAGCGAGGGATCCCCATAAAATGAGGTGAACTATTATGGCTTAACGAATAACCTGTGTACGCTTTACCCGGTGCAATAAAACACACATGAATAATCGGACGACGGCCATTTTCAGTACTCAGTAGCGCGCCGATCTTTTTTAAACTTTGGCGTAACGGTACCGTCAATTTCCGACAGAATGCGGATAATTCTTTGGCTTCATTGGTGTCAGGCGTTTCAACACGCAACTCACCACACTTCGACAAATCGGCTAGTGAGGCGACTATCGGTCCCACACGATCTTGCTCAGGTAAATCAATCAATAACTCGCCCGCAGCAAACATTTGCCGAGCAAATATCAATGATCCAAGTTCTAATTCCTTAGCTAAAGTATCGGCACCATTTTTGTCAAAACATTGAAATATCACATAAGCATCGTTGATATTGGTTTTAACGAAACCATCAACATTTAACTCAGCGGCACGTTGTTGAATTTCTGCTGCACAGTCTTTTTCATAGCCTGAGCGGCAAAATAGGAATAGGTTTTTCATTTGGAGCCTTAGCGTAAGGATATTCGCATAATAGCGAGACAATAATCACGCTATTATACTCAAAAATGCTCGAGGAGGGAGAATTTAGCCAAGCCATTATTCTACTGATTTTGTATGCCAAATCGCCGCGGCAAATAACAACCAACCCACGAGGAAACATAAACCACCTATTGGCGTTATTGGGCCAATCCATTTAGCACCAGTAAAGGCATAAAGGTATAATGAACCAGAAAACAATATGATCCCAGCAATGAAACTGTAAGCGGCCCAATTAATCAATTTTGACGGGATCCAATGGGCGGAAAATGCCAATGCAATCAGTCCGAAGGTATGATAAAACTGGTAATCGACTCCTAACTTAAAAATACTCACTAATTCCGGTGGTGCGATAGTTTTAAGCCCATGAGCAGCAAAAGCACCCAGTGCTACAGCCATAAAACCACTTAATGTGGCAAATAATAATAGACCTTTATTCATTTTACTTAACCTCATACAACATAAATCGACAATGCATCATACTATTGAAGCAAGCTGATTTTCGTGACTTAAACCATCACCGTTAGTATTCATGTAGTGTTAATATTGATGCCGGGGTTGATCAAGCTATCAGCAAAGTAGACACCGCATATGCGTAAAACATAGCGTTACAGCATTAACCTACTCGGGTAATAAACTGACTAATATTCTCGATGGCATGATTAAGATTGCCCTCAAGGGTATAACCAGAAGATTTTCGCGGTTGCAAACTATGATCGCCATCACTAATCCAACAGACTTCTGCATGTTCACCCAAAGCCCAATTGGGTACTTGTTGAAGATCGCCAAATTTATCTCGCTCACCTTGAACAATTAACATCGGGTGAGAATTGTGTTGAATCGGCGCAAGTCGTGGCTCGCCACCTTTTAGCGGAATAAAAGGGTATCCCAAACACACTACTGCAGTAATTTTATTGACGACATCGGCAATAAGTGGCTGCTGTAGTTGATGATCTGTGCTGGCCAATATCGCCGACATACGACCGCCCATTGACTTACCCATCAGGATAATCCGCTGACAATTGATCAGGCCAAGCGCCATCTTCTGCTCAATATCCATGAGAACTTGTTCATAGTGCGCGAGTAATTTAGGCGCTCGATCAGGCGGACGACGTTTACCATCTTGCATATTGGCTTGCATATACAAGAAATTAAATCGGTATACTTGATAGCCTTGAGCGATTAACTTATCGGTCATCGAAGTCATATATTGATGATGCATATTAGCCCCAGCACCATGAGCAAAAACAATCAAAGTGTCACTTTTAGGACCTTGTAACAGATAATCATGGGCTAACAAAGGCGTATTATCCGCTAAGCAACTCACTTCGCGACTCCTCTGCAAACATATCCAACATCCATTCTCTAAAGGCTGAAATTTTACCTATCTCAGAATGGTTTTGTTGACACACTAAGTAATAAGCCTCTTTGCTCACCAACACCTCAGAAAACGGGCACACTAAGCGCCCAGCCTTGATATCAGGTCTGGCAAGTACGCTATAACCTAATGCCACACCTTGGCCATGCACCGCTGCTTGAAGCACTAATGAGGAATGGCTAAATATAGGCCCTTGATTGACATTAATATCGCTCACGCCACACTGTCTAAACCATGCCTGCCAATCTTGACGGTTTGAATCATGTAACAAGGTATGGAATTTTAAATCACTGGGTTGAGCTAACGGTTTAGCACTATTGAGTAATAATGGCGAACAGACAGGGATCAACACTTCGTTACGCAGTTTATCGGCGCGTAATCCAGGCCAATTACCTTGGCCGTAATAAATGGCAACATCTACATCGTCGGTTAACGAATTAGCATTACTATCAACGGCTTTAATACGCACATCAATATCAGGATTTTTTTCGCTAAACTTAGCTAAACGTGGTACTAACCATTGAATAGCAAAACTTGGAGACATACTGACCGTTAACGATCCTACCGCACTACGGGCAAGCAGACGATTAGTCGCCTCCCCTAGCTCAATAAAAATATCTTTAATGTCCAGAAAATAACTTTGGCCTTCTTCTGTTAACAATAAGGATCTATTTTTACGTCTAAACAGCTTTAGCCCTAAAAAATCTTCTAATGCTTTAATCTGATGACTCACTGCAGCCTGAGTGACAAACAACTCTTCTGCGGCGCGGGTAAAGCTCAAATGTCTTGCTGCAGCTTCAAATGCTTTAACAGCATTCAAAGGCGGTAATCGTTTAGACATAGTGATCAACCCCTCATTTTTAATTAGTTTTTCTAATGATTATCGTTATTTTTATGTCGTTTGTAAAGCACACTGTGTTTGGGTAAATTAGCATCATTGACAACATCACTAGGGTCGCTGCGCTGCTAGAGCGGACTTCGTCCTGCTAGGATCGCTGCGCTTCTAGGACGTGACTTCGTCATTGCTAGGTTCGCTTCGCTGCTAGAGCGGACTTTGTCCTGCTAGGATCTCTGCGCTTCTAGGGACAGCTTCGCTGCTAAGATTGAGTCGCTGCGCGACTAGGATATTGGCTTGTCATCTAGCACTGCTTGGCTGTTGATTGTATAGCCTCTAGCCGCGTAGCGTCCTAGCAGCGTAGAGCTCTAGGCTCTTAAATTGTCATCTAAATTTTCGCAGCCGCAGGCGCCCTATTTCTAGCATCTAGCAGCGAAGCGTCTTCGAAGGTGATAACCGTTTATTAGCCAGCATTTAGGTACATTAACTTACCGATTTAAATAACGCCGACATGGTCGTATCGCCCGCATAAAAAAAACGCATTCAATGCGGTTTTTTATGCGGGCGATTAGGGTGGATACGGTCATAATCGACAGCATCACTCACACAAAGTCTAAGGACGATACACTTTTACGTTCGTATAGCCCTTCTCAACAAGGTATAAGGCCTGCAGTTTACTCATTACCCCACGATCACAATATAATAGATACGTTTTAGAGCTATCTAAATCAGCAAATTGGGTCGCTAATTTAAAGAATGGGATCGCTTTAATCATCACATTATCAATTGATAATGGATCTTTTTCTTCTTCTTCAGGTGCACGAACGTCAATAATGATTTCGCCTGACGCCACATCTTTAACTGTTTCGGTTTCAGTCACTTGTTGATCCATCTCCGCTTCAATATCACGAACATCCATCACCACTGCAGACTCAATGATGCGATCAATCAAGTCTTCAGAAAACTTAAGCTCTTCAGCTTCAATCTTAGACAATACCGCTTTAACCGTCGGCTTTTGTGAAATAACACCACAATACTCAGGAATAGACTTAGCAAATTCTTCAGTGCCAATCACACGGCTCTGATTAATAATGTCTTGTTTGTCCATTGCGATAAGTGGGCGTAAAATCAATAACTCAGTGCTGCGGTCAATCACATTCAAGTTGGTCAGCGTTTGACTCGATACCTGACCTAAGCTTTCTCCCGTGACTAACGCTTGAATGCCGAATTTGTCCGCAATACGCGTTGCAGCGCGCATCATCATACGCTTAAGTACAACCCCCATCTGACCGTTATCAATACGTTCAAGGATCTCTTCAACCACAGGCTCAAATGGCACTGACACAAAACGTACTTTGTGCGACTCACCATACTTTTTCCACAAGTGATAAGCCACTTGCTTAACGCCAATTTCGTGTTGAGCGCCACCTAAATTAAAGAAACAGTAATGGGTACGGGCGCCTTTCTTAATAAACTGAAAACTCGACACGCCAGAATCAAAACCGCCCGAAATAAGCGACAATACATCTTCTTGGGTCGCCATAGGGAAACCGCCTAGTCCTTCAATACGACGCTCGACCATGTAAAGCTTATCTTGATTGATTTCAAGATTAACGGTCACATCAGGGTTTTTAAGCTTTACCCCAAGCGCCTCTGTGTGCTGGTTTAACCCCCCACCCACATAACGCTCAACATCGATTGAATTAAAATCATGATTACCAGAACGTTTTACGCGAACACAAAATGTTTTACCTGCAATTTCATCACGATACCTTGGTAAAGCCTGCTGATAAATATGATCTATCGAATCAAAACTGTACTCACTCACTTGCACAACGTGAGCAATACCTGGAATACAAGCTAAACGCTCTGCAAAAGCATCACATAATTCCGGTTTATCGGCAGGTACATTAACTAAAATACGATCATATAAACGTTGTACTTTGGCATCGTCATCCACTTTTTTAAGTACATTACGGATATTGGTTTCGAGCATTTTGGTAAAGCGCATTCTTACCGACTTGCTCTTCATCATAATTTCAGGGTACAGCTTTACAATAAACTTCATGGGGCGTCCGCAGGTATCACCACCACAATAGCTCAGCATTCAGCATTGCTAGACAAAAAGATGGTAACACTTTGATAATAAATTAAAAAAAATAGCAAAACCTTGTCTACTTGATTAACATAGGTAATCCAGCATATAGCAAAGCGTAAGCAATAATTCGCGGATCATACCAAATGATGCCTATTAACCAAACATATTCACTTTTTTATCTGTTATTTCTCAGCAAAACCGCTGTTACAGCACATTTCTAATACAAAAAAGCACAATCTCTGTAACCTGCAAAGATTGCGCTTATGCCTATCCTTTGATGACGAGCTATTGAGTCACTATAATTTCATTCGATTGTTTCGCTTTACCTTGTTCAATGGCAATTTCAACACGCCGATTTCGAGCTTGATTCTCTTTAGAATCATTGGGTACCAAAGGTCGATTAGAAGCCTCTCCAACCACTTTCATCCTTGATTCATCAAAACCAGTGACTGTTCTTAATTCATGAGCCACCGAAACAGCGCGTTGACTTGATAGCGCCCAGTTTGAACTATAAAGCTCATTACTGATATCAGCACCGTCAGTATGACCCGATACCGTAACAATCCCAGGAACATCTTTTAATAACTCACCAATTGAACGCACAATCGGTTTAAACTTAGGTTGTAAAAAGCCAGAACCAGAAGTAAATGAGCCTTTCTCACGAATACGAATTATAATTTGCTGACCTAAAGATTCAATTTCAATGGCACCATCAACAATTTCTTCGTTGAGCTTCTCAGCCATTCTTTTCACTTGATCATTTATATTTTCTTGCGCAGATGCGGCCGCTTTTTTAATAGCTTCAGCTTCTTGCTGAGCCGTAGCAGCGGCATTACCACCACGCTGTTCACCACTTTGCTTTTGAGTACCCCCCGCACTGTCCTCTTCACCGGCCTGATATTCAATGGTCGGTTGAGTCATTTCATTGGTTTGTTGATTAATGATCTCAATTGGCGTGGGATCGGGTCTACCAGGGCGAAATTCAAGCGCGATAACCGATGTCCCCTTAGGAATGTCTTTTATTTCAACTTTGTTTTGCACCCCAAATGCATACTTCATTGAGCCGGCGATTTGTTTAAACTTCATTACGTCCATTTCAGAGAACGCTAACAGCAACACGAAGAAACACATCAGCAAAGACATTAGGTCAGCAAAGGTGGCCAGCCACATAGGGGCACCCGCAGGTGGACAATCACACTTGGTCTTAGCCATGAGTTACTCTCCGTCCGTTGTATCGATTTCACGCGATTTTTCAGCCAAGTAATTCTTCAAGAAACCTTCAATCACCCGGGGGTTTTGTCCATCTTGAATCGCTAATACCGCGTCCATAATTAAATTACGGTTAAGCAATTCTTCATTCATACGCAATGATAATTTATCCGCCATTGGGATGGCGATCATGTTGGCAATTATCGCGCCATAAAGAGTGGTTAACAATGCAACCGCCATTGCGGGTCCAATCGATTTTGGGTCGTCCATGTTAGATAACATAGCCACCAAACCAACCAGCGTACCAATCATTCCCATCGCGGGGGCTACATCACCCATGGCTTTAAAAATACTAATCCCAGTTTTGTGGCGGTCTTCGGTCAACGCTATATCTCTTTCAAGCGCGTTACGCACCACATCCCCATCATGACCATCAACTAGCATATCGATAGCTTTTTGCATAAAACTGTTGGTAATGACCGCCTCTTCTAGTGCTAAAAATCCGCCTTTACGGGCAGCATCTGCCATAGTGACAGACTGCTCAATCAAATCTTCAGGTTTATCTAATTTAAACATGAAGGCTTTCATACCAATCTTTATCGAACCCAAAAATTGCTGTAGGTTAAATTTCATCATCACAACAAATAAAGAGCCTGCTACAACAATCAAAATTGACGGTACATTGATAAATAATCCGAGACCTCCACTGGTGATCATCGCGCCAATAATAAATGCAAAAGCACCGATAATACCTATTAGGGTAGCTAAATCCACAACCTCTCCTCAATCGCAGTCATCACGCTGCTTCTTTGTGCTATTTTATCGCGCTAGTCGTACAAATTAAATAAGTCGAACATTCTGGCATCTATTGATACAAATCACATTGCCCATCGTTATGTATTACAGTAAAAAATTCAATACTAATTTACGCTATCTATTTCAAACCCTAACGTCTTATCGGTCAAACTTGGCGCAAGTTTAGCCTGTTTTGCACATTCTAAACAAAATTCAATAACAAAGCGTGCTGTTGAGCAAATAACCAGCGACTGTATTTGACCGATACGCTGGGCTGATATACCTTGTCTCACGCTGAATGAAAGGAATAATAATCGTGGCTAAAAAACCAGAAAATCTCAGTTTTGAACAATCATTAACTGAGCTTGAAACCATTGTTGCTCATTTAGAGCAAGGTGAAGTGTCGCTCGATGACGCGCTTAAACAATTTGAGCGAGGCATTAAGTTAGTCCGTCAAAGCCAAGGAAAGCTTGAACAAGCACAGCAAAAAGTCTCTATCTTATTAAATGAAGATGATGCTGAATTAGCACCGTTCACTATAGAAAGTGAATAATCGTCAACATAGTGTTATTGAATAATAGGTCTTGATACGTGTTAGCTAAAGCGATAACAAAATACCAAAAGCGCGTTAATACTATTCTTAACGAGCATTTAAGCCAGCTTGATGGTGCTGCACCAGACTTAAAGGCGGCAATGCTTCATGGTGCATTATTAGGCGGCAAACGCATCAGGCCATTTTTGGTCTATAGTGTGGGTGACATGCTTGGCGTCAATATTAATGCACTTGATAAAGCCGCCGCAGCCATTGAGTGTATTCATGCTTACTCGTTAATACACGATGACTTACCGGCCATGGACAATGATGCACTCCGACGCGGTCAACCCACGGTTCATATTGCATTTAATGAAGCTAACGCCATTTTAGCTGGTGACGCGCTGCAAACATTGGCCTTTGAAATAATCACCGCACCGTGTAACGATTTACGACCTGAACAACAATTGGCCATGGTCAGGGCATTAGCAAAAGCCTCTGGATATCGAGGAATGTGCGGTGGGCAAGCGATTGATCTGAGTGCCACCGATCACCGTATAGATTTAGACCGATTAACCGAATTACATAATAAAAAAACCGGCGCGTTAATCAGTTGTGCCGTCGAACTTGCTTTAATTGCGGCAGATTTACCCGATGAGCACTATCAACTGATGATGAAATACGCCCAAAGCCTTGGATTGGCCTTTCAAGTGCAAGACGATATCTTAGATATTACCGCAAGCACCGAAGAGTTAGGCAAACCACAAGGCAGTGATGAACAATCCAACAAAAGCACTTTTCCTAAACTATTAGGTCTCGATGGTGCCAAAGCCTGTGCAGAACAACTAATACAAGATGCACTATCAGCGCTGACTAAATTACCATATAATAGTCAGTTAATTGCAGACTTCGCCCACTATATTATTGAGCGAAGATTATAATAAAGAGTCAGAAAATCTCGCTATGATTTTTGATATTTCTAAATTTCCAGTACTAGCGAAAGCTAATACACCAGAAGAATTAAGGAAGTTACCTCAAGGTTTACTTCCACAAGTCTCTGATGAATTGAGACAATTCTTACTTCAGTCCGTTGGTATTTCAAGCGGACATTTTGCTTCTGGCTTAGGCACAGTTGAATTAACTGTGGCACTTCATTATGTCTACAACACCCCATTTGATCGGTTAGTGTGGGATGTAGGACATCAAGCTTACCCACATAAAATCCTCACTGATCGCCGCGAACAAATGCACACCATTCGACAAAAAAATGGTCTGCATCCATTCCCATGGCGTGAGGAAAGCCCATATGACACCTTTAGTGTCGGTCACTCAGGCACGTCTATCAGTGCAGCATTGGGGATGGCGATAGCCGCAGAAAAAGAAGCGGTTGGGCGAAAAGTTGTGGCCGTTATTGGCGATGGTGCCATGACAGGCGGTATGGTATTTGAAGCCATGAATCATGCGGGCGATTTACACAATGATATGCTTGTGGTGCTCAATGATAATGAAATGTCGATTTCTGAAAATGTTGGCGCACTCAACAATCACCTTGCCCAGCTTATGTCAGGTCGTTTTTACACCACCATTAGAGAAAACAGTAAAAAAGTGCTTAAAGGCCTGCCTGTCATTAAAGAAATGGCTAAACGCACTGAAGAACATCTTAAAGGCATGGTGGTGCCCGCAACATTATTTGAAGAGTTAGGGTTCAATTATATCGGCCCAATTGATGGTCACGATGTCGATTCGCTCGTTGAAACTATGCGCAATATGCGCAACCTCAAAGGCCCACAAATGTTGCATATCATGACCAAAAAGGGTCGTGGTTATGAGCCTGCGGAAAAAGATCCGATTGGCTGGCACGCGGTGCCTAAATTCGATCCAAGCCAATTTAAAAAACCCACAACTAAACCAGGTTTACCGACATTCTCGGAAGTGTTCGGTAAATGGTTATGCGACATGGCGGAACAAGACGACAAGTTAGTCGCGATTACACCGGCTATGCGTGAAGGTTCTGGGATGGTTGAATTTTCACAACGATTCCCAAAACAATATTTCGATGCGGCTATTGCTGAACAGCATGCAGTAACGTTATCTGCAGGGTTTGCCTGCGAAGGGTTAAAACCTGTAGTGGCGATTTACTCAACTTTTTTACAACGCGGATATGACCAGTTTATCCACGACGTGGCTTTGCAACGCTTGCCTGTATTGTTTGCGATCGATCGTGGTGGCATTGTTGGCGCTGATGGCCCTACACATCAAGGTGCGTTCGATTTAAGCTTTATGCGCTGTGTTCCCAATATGATCATTATGGCGCCATCAGATGAAAACGAATGCCGTCAAATGCTCTATACCGGTTATTGTTATCAAGATGGCCCTACCGCAGTGCGGTACCCTCGAGGTTTTGCGACCGGTGCAGAACAAGTTGAACATATGACGAAAATACCTATCGGTAAAGGGGTCTTAACGCGTCAAGGGCAAAAAATTGCCATTGTAAACTTTGGCACCACACTTGCCGCAGCGACAGACGCAGCAGAAAAACTGGATGCGACCGTCGCCGATATGCGCTTTGTTAAGCCACTTGATTTAAGCTTGCTTGAACAGCTCGCAAATAGCCATGATGTTATCATTACCGTTGAAGAAAACGCCATTATGGGCGGCGCAGGTTCTGGAGTGCTTGAAGCATTACACAAAATGCGTATCGTAAAGCCTGTACTACAAATTGGTTTGCCAGATGAGTTTATTCAACACGGCGCACCAGATGAAATTACTGCAGAACTGCAACTTGATGCTGCAGGGATTTTAGCGCAGATCCAAGCGTTTATAGCTTAATGCTTTTGTGATGATGATTGATAGTTGATGCCAATGAATTACCCCGCGACTTCGCTTCGCTCTGATCACGGGGCTTCTGCAATCTAGCTTTTAACGACTAAGCTGCTTCTT
>NZ_JBEOPP010000068.1:0-21239 GCF_040310185.1 Shewanella sp. T24-MNA-CIBAN-0130
TGCTGACACGCTCGGTGATACAATTAATGATAACTTTCAGAAATTAAAACCTGCAGTTTGAATTCACTTGAGTATATTCACTGCCATTTCAGTTAACTCGAACAAATTAAAACAGCTCGTTATTACAAACTTGCCCCGCCGTCAACTGAGTCACATTGGTTAATGTTGTTGAGGCAATCGCGTTGAGAGCTTCTTCCGTTAAAAAGGCTTGGTGGCCAGTAAAGATCACATTATGACAAGCAGATAAGCGACGGAAGATATCATCTTGAATGATTTCATTTGATTTATCTTCGAAAAACAGACCTTTTTCATTTTCATATACATCAAGCCCTAATGAACCAATCTGGCCATCCTTTAACGCTTCCATCGCGTCAAGTGCATCCAATAAGCCGCCTCGACTGGTATTAATCACCATCACACCTGGCTTCATTTGACTAAAACTGACTTTGTTAAGTAAATGATGGTTATCTTTGGTTAACGGGCAATGCAAACTGATAATGTCGCATTGTGGGTACAGCGTATCTAAATCAACATATTCAACACCAAGGTCGACTATGACTTGATTAGGGTATGGATCATGGGCAATCACTTTACAGCCAAAGCCTAATAATATTTTAATGGTGGCTAAGCCAATTTTGCCCGTGCCTATGACTCCAACTGTTTTGCCAAACATATTAAAACCAACTAAACCCGATAAGGCAAAGTTAGCGTCACGAGTACGTTGATAAGCTTTATGAATTTTACGGTTTAATGTCAACATCAGGGCCACTGAATGCTCAGCGACTGATTCAGGTGAATAAGCAGGCACATTGACCACCTTCATCCCTAAGCGCTCTGCTGCCACTAAGTCGACATTATTAAACCCCGCACAACGCATGGCGATTATTTTTGTCCCCCCTTTTGCAAGCTCAACTAATACCTCTTCGCATAAGGAGTCGTTGACGAATGCGCACACGACTTCATAGCCTTCGGCTAATTTTACGTTTTGCATGCAAAGTCGATAATCAAAGTATTCAATATCAAGATTAAAGGTGTTGTTAATACTATTAAAGTGACGAATGTCATAAGGCTTTGCGCTAAAAAATCCAATTCTCATAAGGTTCCAAATGCGTTAATGGCGCTACCGCGATCGTTTATCACAATTTACCGCAATAGTCGCGCTCAAAACAGGGGTTAATTGTATGCGAATTAACGGTTATTGTCGTCAATATCACAGTGGATAAAGATGAAATTGTGATCCACATTACCCCTTATAGATAGCACCGACAATAATAACGCGGCGATATTGTTTGCGTGATTAACGCCAATGAAAAAGCCTATCGATTGGATCGCGTCTGTCATTGCAATATCTAACCGCACGCTTATTCCGAGTGGAGGTTAACGGATGATACTTAATGCTCTTTAGCAAACATAACCGCTTGTTCACCTGCAATACGTCCAAAGATCGCAATATCATAAATGGCATTACCAACTAACCGATTCGCGCCATAAACAGCTCACATCATGTCAGCCATTTAGGATAAAACTCAGCCCCCGTTTTCTGGCGCCGCATTGGCTATCCCCATGACACAACCCGACACTAAAAAAGCCAGCACGGATGTGGACCATTGGTTCATCAACCTATTCTCAGTTCACTCTATTTGCAATGATTAAACTAGCGCCGATCTAAAGAGGTATGCCGTTGGCAAGAACACACCACAAAAGCCATCCTCTGCGGAGAGTTAATGCTATCAAGACTGAATAAAATGAGTAATGACACTGATATTGGAAAGAACTGCTGCTCATATCACTGTTTTTATGCATTGAAATTGTTAATGTTATCGTAATGTTAATACTCTAGCGAAACTATGAATCATAAAAAAGATTTGCCTGTATCAAGCCTTCGATTTTGGATTGAACGAATAAGTAAAACCTCACTCAGGGCTTTACATATTATTGGGGTCGTGGGCAGTGGTGGTGGCATGATCTTCAATCTTGAACTATCTCTGTGGTTTAATTATTGGCTTATCGCAATCACATCTGGCGTATTATTAGTGAGTTGGGAGATCATTAGAGATTGGCGGTGGCTAATTCAACTCAAAGGAGTGTTAACCTTACTAAAAGTTATACTGTTAGGATTGTTTATTCAACTAAGCGAATGTAAATCGGAATTAGTCATCTTTATTATTCTATTATCTGTTATTGTATCCCATGGACCGGCTGGATTACGCCACTACTCGATAGTGCATCGGAAAGTGATTCAGAGCAAAAAAGAAATAAAAGGCTAACTTGCCACAATAGATGACTTTAAGGACATGGGATGTTCCCTTACCCAGATCAATATCGCGTTGCAATGCCGCCAATGACTACCGCTTTTATGGTGGTTTGGGCACTGACTAGTCACGCCATTTTTGTCGATGCTAGTCCGTTTTCACTCTATCCACTGCTGGTGCTATTTCCCGCAGTCATAGGCGCGCACCTGCATTTAATTTGGCTAGCAAAAGGCATGAGTCGTCTTGATCAATGTTTTTATGCATTGGTGCATATTCCGCTCGCGTTCGTAGTGTGGACATTCACCATCATGCACGTCAACGGCCATGCATTCTCTTAAATCGACGCTTTCGCCTTATCAGTAGTATATAATTCAATGCTTACACATCATAAGCCCTAACGGTCTCTCTGCCGCGAATTGAATCACGAGAACAACTATGGACGATTTCATTTACAACCCTCCAACCACTCCATGGCTAGATATTGTATATCAAGACAAAGATATTCTTGTCGCAAATAAGCCCTCAGGACTGCTATCGGTTCCAGGAAGGGAAGCCATTTACCATGACAGTATTTATTCTCGTGTTTTAGCACAACATCCTAATGCCCACATTGTGCACAGGTTAGACATGGCAACCTCAGGGGTCATTGTCGTCGCACTTCGGCGCAATGCTGAGCGTGAATTAAAACGTCAATTTCGGGATAGAGAAACTGCCAAAACCTATTTTGCTCGCGTTGCTGGCCATATGAAGCCTAATATTACTCAAGTCAATCTGCCTCTGATTTGCGATTGGCCCAATAGACCCAAACAAAAAGTTGACCATACTATTGGTAAGGCTTCTGTGACGTTAGTTGAAGTCGTAAGCTATGGCGCTAAATCAACACTCGTGAAACTCACTCCTATTACTGGACGTTCACATCAACTTCGCGTCCACATGATGGCATTAGGCCACCCGATCCTTGGTGATGGATTTTATGCCGATCCTTTAGCAAAAAGATTATCACCTCGACTACTTCTGCATGCGGCAGCATTATCAATCACTCACCCTTACTCACAACAAGCAATGCATTTTGAATCCGCCGTCACGTTCATGGCCCCTACGGCAGATCAATAGTAAAATTAAACATTGTTAATACCCATGCGAATTTTAGTAGCTATTGTGCATTGAAAGTCGTAAATTTATGGCCAATTAATGGTTTGTAAGGCTTAATACCGTGGATAGCTCATTTCAACGTGACGAATTAGACAATCGGATTCTTACCGCACTTATGCAAGACGCCAGAACACCTTTTGCGGAACTGGCAAAACGTTTTAATGTCAGTGCAGGAACGATTCATGTTCGCGTTGAAAAAATGAAACAAGCTGGCATTATTACTGGCGCACAAATCACCGTCAATCCAAAGGCACTCGGTTATGATGTTTGCTGCTTTATCGGCATCAATTTAAAGAGTGCTGGCGATTATCCAGCTGCGATTGCCAAGCTAAATGAATTAGAAGAAGTAGTGGAAGCCTATTACACCACCGGAAATTACTCGGTATTTGTAAAGGTAATGTGCCAATCTATCGATGGATTGCAGCATGTATTGATTAATCGTATTCAATCTATTGATGAAATCCAGTCAACCGAAACACTTATTAGCTTACAAAATCCCATCGTAAGATCAGTAAAGCCATAGACTATGGAGGGCTTTACTGTCCTCCAGCACCACACCCCCTCCAATAATTGTCAAACCTCACAAATCAGTATCAGACCTACATCACAAATTTACACACATATGTTAACAACTATTTACTGCATTATTGGGTTTTGGTATTACTTTTGTTATTTTTTTGTGCTACAAATACTTCCGATGCGCCACAGAGTGCAACACAAAAGCGAAAATAATCTAAACATCATCACTGAATATTCATCGTGTTACAGCGATACCCCACCCCCCACATTGAGTGATGTCTAAAAACAAGGAAGAAGTTGTGAAGACAAAATTAGCCCTAGCCATTTCAGCTGCACTGATATCAAGTGCTACTTATGCGAATACACAATATAGCTCTAACCAAGCAGGCATTGAACTTCTGTCAGCTGAAAAAAACAACAAACCAGTGGTCAAATATAACAGCGTCGTAGCTCCTCAACGTTATATTGTCGAATTAGCGTCGCCTGCAATTGCAAAATATCAAGGTGGAATTTCCACTTTAGTCTCAACAGCGGTTAAAGACAAAAACAGCAAACTAGACATTCAATCAGCTCCAGTTAAAAGCTATGCATCTCATCTGAAGGCCGAACAAGCTGCATTTACAAAAGCCCTTTCAAAGGTTGCTTCAAATGCTAAAGTTGAGCGTCAATTTAAGACATTATTTAACGGTGTAACTATTGTTGGTCAAGGATTAACCGTTGAACAGATTATGGCTATTCCAGGGGTTATATCTGTCTATCCTGAAGCTATGTACAGCACTAACATGGATGCTTCACATGAAATAATTAACAGCGAAGCGATGTGGAATGCTGTTGAGGGCATGGAAAATGCTGGTAAAGGTATTCGTGTTGCCATTATTGATGGTGGTATTCGTCCTGAAAACCCAATGTTCTCAGGAGAAGGTTTTGCCGCTCCTACAGCTATGATGCCAACTGATGACTACTGCTCAACTGTGGATAGTTCATTTTGTAACGATAAGCTCATTGTTGCACGTTGGTCACAGCCTACATTCCCTGTATGTGCAGATGAATACATGAGCCCATTAGGGTTTGGTGGTCACGGAACTCACGTTGCAGGTACTGCTGTTGGTAATAAAGTAGAAACAACATTTAAAGGCATTGACGTTACATTATCGGGCGTCGCTCCAGCCGCGTATTTAATGGCATACAAAGCACTTTATTCTACAGAAGACTGTAGTGGTGGCAGTGGTTCTAACATCATGCTGATGGAAGCATTAGAACATGCCGTTAATGATGGCGCTGATGTTATTAACAATTCATGGGGTGGTGGCGCTGGCGCAGATCCTTCAAGTAGCCCATACAAAACAATGTTTGAAGCTGCAGAAGCTGCAGGTGTTGTGGTTGTAAGTGCCGCTGGCAATGATGGTAGCGCCCCTAAAACGGTAGGTTGCCCTGGTTGTATTGAGTCAGGTATTACAGTTGCTAACAGCACGACAGGCCGTTACTTTGCTAACAGCTTTAATACTGGTGGTGATGATTTATTAGCGATTCCTGGATCAGATACCATCATTGATATGGACATCTCTGGACCAGTTATTGCTGCATTTAATATTGATGCTGAAAACGCTGAAGGTTGTGATGTATTTGCTGCAGACTCATTTAAAGATGGTATTGCACTAATTTCACGTGGCATTTGTAACTTTAGTGACAAAGTGACTAACGCTGAAGCTGCTGGCGCAACTGCCGTTGTTGTTTATAACAACCGTACTGGTGCACCTATCCCAATGTCAGTACCGGGTATTACCTTCCCATCAGTTATGATTTCCCAAGATGACGGCATGGCGATTCTAGATTCAATGGGAGACAGTGCGACTCAAGGTACTATTGGCGCTGAAATTAAGCGTATTATGGTTAGTGGTCTTGCCGATACAATCAATCAGTCTAGCTCTCGTGGTCCAAATGGCAATGAGAACATTCTTAAGCCTGATCTAGCGGCTCCAGGAACTAACATTTTATCGGCTTTCTCACCTGATGACGGTGGAGAAGACTTTAATATGATTACTGGTACGAGTATGGCTAGCCCACATGTTGCAGGTGCTGCTGCACTTTTAAGTCAACTACATCCTACATGGTCAGCAATTGATATTAAAACAGCGCTGACATCAACATCTAAAATAGATGGGATTTTAGATGACGACGCATCTACACCGGCAACACCTTTTGCCATGGGTGCAGGTCGTATGGATCTCGATGCAGCAGCAAAAGCAGTATTAACGTTTGATAAGCCTTCTATCGCTGCTGACTCGTGTGTAGGTATCTGTACATTTACTCGTACGGTTTACAATAAAAGTGATGAAAAATCATCTTGGGCACTTTCTGCAAGTTCTGATGCTGCAGGCCTAATGATTTCACCAACAACGCTTGAACTTGAAGCCGGTGCATCTGCAACCTTCACCGTCACTGTTGATTCAACATTCAGTGAATATGGTGAGTGGATATTCGGTAATGTCATGATCTCTAGCACTGAAGGTAAGCAGAATGCTCATCTTCCATTGGCGGTACTCGCTAAAGAGTCAAGTGATTCATCATTAATCTCAGCGTTTACAACTGACACTGATATTTCTGTTGCTGATCCTTTCACAATAAAATCTGTTGTGAATAACACTATGTTTGAAAACACGGTAACTCTGACGGCTACGACTCCTAAAGGCACTAAGCTTACATCAAAAGATGATGTATCTGTGGTCCTGAACGGCGCCTCGCAAAATGGTCTATCTGTTGATGAAAAAACTGGCGTAGTCACTTGGGTTGGTTCAATGGACTTACCTGAAATGGTCACGACTAGTGGCACAGGTACATATCCTAATATTACCGCTCTTGGCTTAAGTCAAACACCTGCTTGTTTAGACGGTTGTGATGAAACTTCATTTGTATTTAACGTACCGGCATTTAAATACAATGGACAAACTTATACCGCAATTACTATTTCGGATAACGGCATAGTCATTCCTGGTAATAGTTCAACAGCAGGCACTTATGCTAATAAAGAACTACCTGATAGCTCAAATCCAAATAATATCCTTGCACCATTCTGGTCAGATTTTGATTTAAGTGATGGTACAGTTGGCGATACTGGTGGTGGAGCAATATCTCTTGGTGTCGTGAGCACTGGAACAGCTTCATTCTTAGTTGTTGAATGGAATGATGCGCAACTTTGGAACGATGCTTCTGGAGATAAATACAGCTTCAGCGTGTGGTTAAAAACGGGCGATACTGAAGAAGTCACGTTTAACTACTTCGATATTCCTGGTATGCCAGCTAACGTAACCATTGGCGCTGAAAACATCAGTGGTAGCATAGGTACAACTCATTACTTTAACGGTGTAGGCACATCTGTTACCAATGATGACTGGGTTGAAGTAAGATCAACTACTGCAGGTAGTGTTGAGCTTGCTTATAAAGCAATGGTTACTGAGTTTAGCTTCGGCCAAGCTGACGCCCCTTCACTTGATGAAGATACTTCTATGGAAGGTAATGTATTAGATAATGATACTAAGCCAGACCAAAAGGTCGCTCGTACTCAAGTAACCGGTGATGGCATGACAGCTAAGGCTCAACGCTTAATCGATGTGTCTCCTGTTGGACAATTAGACACTGTTGTTCTTGTTGATGAAGTGACTAATGGTGAACTCACCTTAGCAGCAGATGGTGCATTCACTTATACACCAACAGCAGACTTTACTGGCACGGATACATTCTCTTATACATCAACTGATGAAGAAGGGAATTTGAGCACGCCTACACAAGTTGTTATTACGGTAAATAACGTTAATGATGCTCCAACGGTTGCGCCTTCAGGAATGAATAGCGCTGGTGGATTCGTAGTAACAGCAAAAGCAAATGGTAAAGACATCGATGGTGATGCTTTAACTTATAATTGGGTTCAAACTGGTGGTAAGAGTGTTAGCTTTACCAACGGTGGTCCATCAATTCTGTTTACTGCTCCAGTTGGTGATGACACCTTCACGTTTACCGTAACCGCATCAGACGGTGAAATGACAAGTGCACCGGGTACAGCAACCATTAATATCAACGAGGAAGTAGAGCAATCTTCTGGTGGTTCTATGGGTTGGTTAACGGCACTATTACTACCATTAGCTGCATTACGTCGTCGTAAGCACTAATAATAGTAATCATTAATTTGGCCTTGCCAAAATGATGTAAAAAAACCAGCTGTTAACAGCTGGTTTTTTTATTGGCTAAAGCAATAGACTTTATAAGGTTAGTTATTCATTTTCATCCGATTCATCAGCATGAGCTGAGGCTTCAAACTGCTCTACATTCGCAAATTTACCGAACCAAAAATCTGAGCTGATCATCTTAAACTGACGGGATAAGTCTTCACTTGATACTGATTCTAATTGCCACAATATCCCAGGAGCTTCTGGGAAATGGGTACCCGTGATTTGATCTTCATATAATCGATGTAATAACGCATCGGGAGATAATCCGGATGCCAGAAGGCGGACCATAGCAGCATGCAATGACTCATCAAAAATATTCAAATCTTCGGCATCTGTTGCAGTAACATTAACCATAAACTCAACACCAGAAGGCTCGGCAAATACACCATTAAATGCTTCTCTCAATAATGAATAAGCACTAAAAAAACCTTCATGAAGCAAGCAGTCAGAATATTCCTCCCACATTCTGTCACCCATCATGTCATTACTTAACTGATCAATTTTACCTTCAGGCAATTCACTGAATAAATGAGTCAAGACGATTTTAGCGGCTTCATTTGGCTCTAAATCATTTAGAGACATCATGCACATTTCTCTAAGTTCAGTAGCCTCCATTCCTTCTAAATCATCATTTAAGCCCATAATAGCCATCAATTGAAGGTATTCTTCATTTGACCAGGCATTAGGGATCTTATTGATTTTACGAAAAGAACCAATTTGAACATTAAATTGTGCTGGCATGGAAACTCCTTCTTATCAGCGTCAAAAAGTGACGCACATAGGACAAACTAAAGCCCCGCATGTACGATCGCAAGACTGTATGAGAGGGAAAACAACGCACATCAGATCACACAATACCTAAAAACATATAAGATACTGATAAAAAAGGGTTTATTTAAAATATAAAATATCCATAATTATATTAAACTTTGTTTATATGACCTTAGTTTAGCGCATAAATACAACAAATCATTTCTAGGTCATTTATATTTAGTATGTAAATTGAATTACAAAGAACAGAATTCACCTGTGATGATTTACCATTAATGTCGCGTCTTATAATCAGTCACTCGCGACATTGTTAACTTTATCAGCAATACAACCGCGGGCATCATCCCTACGGCATAAAGACGCATACTCTGTAGGGTCGGCTCAAAGGAGTTTTCAAGATACACCCATATGGGTTCGTACTCTGACGGTGCTTTGGGTGCGGCACAAA
Organism: Shewanella sp. T24-MNA-CIBAN-0130; assembly: GCF_040310185.1. Classification (NCBI taxonomy): domain Bacteria; kingdom Pseudomonadati; phylum Pseudomonadota; class Gammaproteobacteria; order Alteromonadales; family Shewanellaceae; genus Shewanella; species Shewanella sp. T24-MNA-CIBAN-0130. The sequence goes on from NZ_JBEOPP010000068.1 coordinate 9,366, forward strand.
GGGAGCAACATGTAAAAAACGACTGACGTTAACATGGTATATTGGGCCATTGATGTGGATCGACTCTTGCTCATTCAAATACTGATGCTTGGTATACCCCTTGGTCACACCCTGCCGCCAGCTTGTACTTGATAGAAACGCATTACCAGGAACGATTTACGCAGGTTGGCCAAATACATTATAGTCACGAGGCTGCAATACCGCCCCCCATTATGGCATCTATTAAGGTATCGACACTGGCCAAGTGGTTACGTAACTCATGCTAAAACAGTAATTGATTTCCCAAGCAGCCCACATAGGCTTGCATGTTAATAGTCTAGTTACCAATATAGGTTTTTTCAACGATCCTACCAAGCGTCACTTCAGGCTCAAAACGACCGACATAGTAATGTAGAGCCACCGTATCATCTTGTTTTTTAATTTACTTAAAGCGATTACCATTTACATCATAACTAAACAAACTACTGAGACTATTACGCGCAACACTTGGCCGTTTACCTTGGTATTTATAGCTTAACGTAACCCCATCATCTGTTAGCGTCAATGGTAGAAGAAAATAGTGTTTACAAGGATATTAGTCATAAAATCAATAAATTAAGAGCATTAAAAAGCCCCGTTCAATTAAGAACGGGGCTTTTTAAATAATGGTACCTGAGGTCGGACTCGAACCGACACGCCGCGAAGCAGGGGATTTTGAATAGATAGTGTGTAAAATGGCTATTAATTATCAGCTAGTTACGTTATAAATATCTTACTTTGCAAATTCTTTGCAAAACCACTTCAGAATCAGACTATGAGCAAACAGGTTGAAAGACACGATATTTCAGACGAACTATACGTCTACCTACAAGACAATAGCAAGCGTTGGTATGCCCGCATCAAAGTAGCTGGTAAGTGGCATTCTAAAGCGACTAAGCAGAAAGAAAAAGAGAAAGCCATCGGCATGGCCTATCGGCTTCAAATGGAATACCAATTCATGGCTGACCGTAATATTCTGGTCAGCACAAAACGCTTTCGCGATGTAGCTGAAAAAGCAATTATCAACATGCAAGAGGCTCTGGATAATGAAACTGGGGCACTTAACTATAAGACTTATATTCAGGTATTGCGTAAGTACCATATCCCTTTTTTCGACCGTATTTACATTACCTCAATTGATAGTGAAAAGCTGCGTGAGTTTGATAAATGGCGTATTGAACAATTCCAGCGTGTCCCTGCCAAATCAACGCTGCTGAATCACAACGCCGCCATGCAGTTGGTATTTAAAGAAGCAGTAGATCATAAATGGATGTTAGCAGCTCAAGTCCCTCCCCTATCGACCAAAGGTGCGGGATCGCAACGTCGAGCACATTTCTCTCATGAGGAATATGAAAGAGCCTTCGATGCGGTATTAGCACTTGAGCAAAACAGTATTAGGGAGAAAACCCGCCAAATTCGTGAACTGCTTCTCGATTATATGGAATTTGCCGTTAATACGGGTATTCGACCTGGTACGGAGATGGAAAGCCTCACGTGGGGTGACATCAATATCGATACCAATGAACACAACATTATCTTCTATATCACGGTGAGAAAAGGCAAAACGGTCAAGCATACAGGTATCCGAGAAGTCGTATGCCGTGATGAAATATTCTCCAGCGTTCAATCATTACGAGAACGATTTCCTAATAGAAAACCTGCAGACAAGCTATTTAAGCTAGCGGATGGAACTTCGAGCAAAGAACTCGGTAAGGCGTTTGAAAAAGCGATATCGGAAATTGGTTTGAAGTCGTCACCACATGGTGTCAGAACGTTGTACTCCCTGCGTCATACTTACATCACATGGCAACTAATGTCTGGTAACGTCAGCATGGAAGTATTAGCTAAACAGTGTGGAACCAGCATTGCCATGATTGAACAACACTACAGCCATGTTACCCCGAAGATGTACAGTAAAGAGCTATCGGGTGTTGACCTAGGTAAAGAAAAAACCAAAGTAAAAGACAAAAAAGCATCTGGCAGTAAACAAAATGAAGCTAGGCTAACAGAGCTGTTTAAAGAGTGGAAAATCAGCTATAAAATTCGAGGCTGCATTTAAAATTTAAGTGATGCTCGGCTGGGAAGTAATTCACAGGGTTCACAGTCGAGTACATTTGCAATTTTATATAACATTTCTACTGTGATATTTACTTCAGCTCTTTCTATACGCCCAATATAGCTTCGATCAATATCAGCACACAATGCCAACTCATCTTGAGAAAGACCTTTTTGCTTTCTCATTTTTCTCATCGCATGACCAAACTCAACCGCTAACATTTTCATAGTGTTCCCTTTTTTTCAAGGCAACCACTATGAGAATTTGCTTACGAACTAACCACGGATTATAATCCGCATTTAATGCGCATAGTCCTCATTTAATCTTTGAGCTAAATTGGGTGTTGTGTCATTTACCGCAGACCTAACTGCTCAATCTGTATCATAAGGAAATGAAATGAACTCGTTCAAACTTGTATTTAAAGGCGAGATTACTGAAGGCAAAGATCCCCACAAGCTAGGCCAAGCATTAGCTAAATTTTTAAAGTTTCCTGAAGAAAAAGCACATGTATTATTCTCGGGTAACCCTATATGCATCAAGAATGCCTTGAGCGAAAGTGAAGCTAACGCACTAAAAGCTAAGCTAAACGCTGTGGGTATCATTACCTACATCAAGCCCGTAGCAACTCAAGCCGCAACGGCAGCACCTTTAGCTACACCTGTAGCGCCACAACAAGTAGCTAAGTCATCGACTGAAGCTAAGCCTGCTACAGCCACAAAACCGACAGTGAAATCCTATGATGATTTAAGTAAAGGCTGGCAGAAGGTGTTTGCTGAATTTGACCTTAGACAAGCTGACAAGTTGGGCTATTTTGCTTCAGCAAAAAGTCCTGCACATACCTCAAGACCTAAAAAGGAGCAAATAAAGGGGCAGAATGTCGTTAACATGAATGCACTCGCATTCGTGTTTGGCTCGGGGTACTACTTCGCTAAGGGCATGTGGAAGAAAGGTATTTACCTGTTTCTCATGCTAATGCTGCTGAACCTGATAATCCTAGCGGTTGCATCACTCATTACTGACAAGAACCTGAGCAAGCTTCCTTTTATCATCAATTCTCTTGTCTTCGGTCTTACGGCTAATTATGACTATTACCGCTATTACAAGCTCGGTGAAACCACATGGCCTTGGATGTCAAAATGGATGACGGGCTGGTTAGGTATCGCAGGCTCGACGATTATAGTCATCCTTATTGTCACGGCCATCACTTACGTTCGCATGGCAGATGTGCTGAATGTACTCGCCGTAAAAGAGGGGTACCTTGATGACTACAAGCAAACCAATATAGGTCAGGCGTTTGATAAATGGACGCCTTGCGCCAGTACGTCTTGGACAGAGCAAGAAAGTGGCAATGGCATCACCACAGTTGTGTATACCTGCAATATGAAGTTGAAACACTTTAAGCTAGTGGGTCAAAAAGCCGCTGAAGCGGTAACTGGAAAAGTAGATGAAGCCTTCATCCCTCAGATCACACGCGCATCATTGACGATTCAGTTTCTCATCAATCTGGACGATACCTTTGAAGTCAATACAGCAAGATGGCAACTGTCATTGGGAGAAGGCAAAGAGTACACCCCGTATATCACCGCCAACAATGCCCTAGATGACATCTACAGCAACTCTCTCAGCAAGGCTATCGGCGAAATATTCACACCAGAAAACATCCTAATCAATCAAGTAACGAAGTAATCATCACGACCAACAGCCTGCTTTAATCAGGACAACATAACAGGGAATACCAATGAATAAGTGCATTCACGCAAGCATCACACTCGCTATGACATCGATAAAGACACCGCCATCAAAGGCAAACACACTGCTTTTAAGCATACTTGCAACAACTTTACTTGCTGGCTGTGGCGGCTCGGAAGGTGACAGTAACGATGATGCAGGGCAAGTCATCCCAACCGTCTACAGCATCTCTGCTACAGCCACTCAAGGAGGGAGCATTTCACCCGCACTCAATACGGTTGAATCAGGTTATACAACAAGTTTTACTGTGACACCTGATACTGGTTACGTGGTAAATGACATTAGCGGTTGTGGTGGTTCGTTGGCCCAAAACACTTATCGAACAGGTGCCATTAACACACAGTGTACAGTAGCCGTTTCTTTTAAACTAAGTACCTTTAAAATCACAACTCAAGCTGCGACTGGCGGCCAAGTAAGCCCAGAAAGTATTGATGTAAGCTATAACACCAACGCAAGTTTTAACATTTCACCCGATATCGGTTATAAAATTCAATCAGTCACGGGGTGTAATGGCACACTTAATAACACAGAGTATACGACTGGCACTATTGCATCAGATTGCCAAATCAATGCTACCTTCACTACCATAGGTGATGGGAGCATTTCAGAGCGCTATACCGATAACGGCAATGGCACGATTACCGATAAACAAACCAATTTAATGTGGATACGCTGTAGCCTAGGTCAGACTTGGCAGGATGGAGCATGTAAAGGCAGTCCTAGTACATTTAGCTGGCTCTACGCAAATACCCTTTCATACTCAGATGGTAATCACTCTGATTGGCGCTTACCCACTAAAGAAGAGCTAAGCTCACTCGTTTTTTGTTCATCGGGTAAGCCGATTTATTGGAAGACAAATGACGAACTGTGTACCGGTAATTTTGAGAGTCCTACTATAGCGCAAACTGCATTTCCACAAACACCCTCAGGACCATTTTGGACATCAACGGCACAAGATAACGCTTCAATGGGAAATAAATGGCTTATCTATTTCGACCAAGGCTATGGTCGCTGGAACGGGCCAATCCTAAATTTATACGTCAGGCTTGTAAGAGATAATTAGCACTACTTTTAAAAGTGAGACACAAATCCAACATTAGTTGGATTTGTGTCATGTAACAGTGATTTTATTGTCCAATTGTGCTTATCATAGCACACAGATATAAACGCAAATGAATATAGAAGAAGGCTTTCAAGGATGAATCAACACCATAAATATAATGACATACCTTTACCAATGCGCCCTATCGACCCAACACCTCTGGATATGATCATTTATCAGTATGAACTGAAAGCACGCAATTTTCACAATACCAAAAATAAAGCGACTCCTGCCTCAGAAAGCGCTGAACAGAAAACACAGCGTATTGCCAAAAGAGACAGAGATTGGAAGCACCTTAGACTCGAACGTAGAACAATTGCAGCTCATATAATGATGCAAGAGAATTTGACCACTTACAGAGAAGAGAATAAATCAAAAAATGTTCGAGAGTTACTTGCTGAAAGACATCACCCTACACAAAAGCTTGCTAGAAATTTAAGAGCTATCGGAGAGCCCCAACCAACACCAATTCATGAAGCTCACCACATCATTCCAGGTGAAGGGAGACACCGAAAACAATTAGTGATCAGCAGCCGCTTAAACCTACATGCATATGGTATCGGAATTAATGACCCACTTAATGGCATATGGCTGAGAAATTTCGCAAGAAACAACGCTGATGACTGGGCGACACCCGAGTCACCACCACACAGACCTATTCACACTTATAATTATGAAACATGGATTTCATCAATGTTTTCAAATGACAATCTACCTGAGGCTGTTTTTGTATCTAGACTCCAGTCGGTGAAAAGAAAGCTAAAAGATGGTAGTTTCCCACCAAATATCCTTGAGAAAAAGTCGGTCTAATCTAATGAATAACACAATGAATATTTACCGATTGAAACCAATAGAGAACAGTATTGAAGTACCCGATTTCAGCTTGCTTGATTTGGCTGAGACTATTGGTGATGAAGACTTATCTCTGATTAGACGTCAGCCCAGAACAAATGAGAGCTTGGCTGGTAAATGGCGGCAAACTCAGTGCAACTTAGCATCTGCTTATAAGAACGGCAAACCTGTACCAGATGTCTCGTATTGGGGTACTTATCTAATCATGTCTATGACGGCCTATGAATTATTTAAAACTCAGCTTGAAAATGAAGGGGAATTCTTACCAATCAAAGTTGAAAGTGCTCAAATGTATATTTTTGTTCCATTAATATTTGGTAAAGAGGATTTGAGTCGTACCGTCAAACATTTCGAGGATGGCTATGAATGTGGTCTTGAGCAGCTCTCTTTTGATGCTCATTGTGTCGCAGAAACGTCTATTTTTAAGTCCTTGCTATATGGTACTCATGCTTTATTTGCTACGGAAAAATTTAAGCTGAAATTTGATCAAGCAAGCTTTACTGGGCTTGTGTTTGATACTGACTTAGTTAGTGTTTTTTGAGCGGATATCACTGCTTCTTGCCTAAGCACACTTTACTGGCACAATGCTAATGGCCTACTTACCTAATAAAGAGAATTACACAGGTTGCCGCTACACATCGACCTTGAATAGTATAAGAATCATTTTCACCATGAGCTCCATCGTTATTGCCACGTATTGCATGTTTCGGAGTAATCCTATCACTCATTCCGCGATAATCCGGTCATTTTAGGCCTAACTCCGGAATCCATGATCGGTTTATCGCGGATTCATTCTTTTTTATCTTTTAAATCAATTAGTCGCTACCATTATTGGCATCAAATAATACTACTGGAAGCGACAATGCCAAAAAAGAGAATAGTTATGACTAAAATCAACGAGGTTTTACGCCTCAAATTCGACTGCCAACTCTCCAATCGCAACATCGCTACCTGTGTCAAAATCGGCTTCTCTACCGTCTCTGAAATTCTCAGTCGCTTTAAGCTCAGCGAGCTAGGTTGGCCACTTCCCGATGGCACATCAGATCAGCCCTCGCTATTTAATGTTTTTAAATGATAGGATAAGGCATAAAATTCAGGAGCTTAAAATGGCACTATATAAACGCGAGTTTGGTGAAGACTTTAACTTGGGCTTTAACCTAGCAGACTTCCCTTGGCTAACGGATAAGAGCTGGCATAATGATATGAGCCCTAGCTTCTACTTTAAAGTAGGTATTCAGCATCTGGTACTATGGGTGGACTTCGAGGCTCCTGATGATCGCGAACAAGAAGAAGAGCGGTATCTTGTGATGACAGCTATCAACGAAGGCACAGATAACGAACCAGAAATTAACACTGGTGAAGATAGTGAAGTCGTGTTTACAACTGAAAGCCCAGCTGAGCTAACTGCGTACCTAAACAAATTAACCTCAGCACACTAACCATAAGGAGAGTTTCATGGATAAGGACTCACGCACAGCCCTACCTTTTGAAGAAGAATATCAAGGCTTTGAAATCTATGTTGAAGAAAATCCTGATCATTATAATGAAGGCTATGTCTGGTCAGTCAGCAAAAATGATGAATGCCTCGATGAAGGTATAGAATTTGACATTCAAATGGCTATTGATGCCGCCCGTAAGGCAATGACAGCCTTTGAAAACGGAGCAAACTAATCAACTAGGGTTTATTGCTGATCATCTCAACATGTAACCTACGGACAAACTCCTATGAAGCCACATCTAGCAAATCAAGGGTGATATTGCGAACAAAACGCTCAACGTCTGAAATGGTAATTGCGATCAATACCTGACTTACAGGCCAATTTTTGTTGGCTTCGCCCAACCTCATTGCTTAGTTACCTTATTGTCTGCTCACTAACAACCTTAATCTAGGTCACTCGTTCATAAAGTGATCATATAACAAAGTGTCATATTCCTATCTGATACACACCAAGTCACAGTGCAGACTTGCGACCGCACGAAAAATATCGCTACGCCCAGCTCTAACGAATATAGAAAAACGTTAGTAACCTTATCCGCCACTAATGTAAGATACGCTGGAAAATCATCGATTCCCAAGTTAAAATTACTGTATGAAAACACAGTATCAAAATCTTATATCTGGCATAAACATTGAAGACCCCATATATGCAATCAAAATCAAAAAGATATGACACCTTGGGTGTCAAGCCGCTCTCTTTTGATCCAAACGGTCAAAATTTGTCAAAACCCAGATGTGTGGACTTTTTCGCTGGCAGTGGGCTTGTGGCCGAAGCGATGAAAGAAGATTTCGACACTGTTTGGGCTAATGATATATGCCCAAAGAAGCAAAATGTATTTGCAGCAAACCATCCCCAACAGATTTTTCATCTTGGATCTATCGAAAATATAAAGGGAACAGTTCTCCCAAATCACGAGCTATCTTGGGCAAGCTTTCCATGCCAAGATTTATCCTTAGCTGGAAATATGAAGGGAATTGAAAGTGACCGAAGCGGAATGGTATGGCAATGGTTAAGAATACTTGATGAGATGAGTTATCGTCCATCGATCGTAGTGGCTGAAAATGTTGTTGGCTTAGTTTCATCAAAGTCCGGCGAACACTACTTATCATTACATAAAGCTTTAAATGAACGTGGATATGCTGTTGGTGCGGTAATGTTGGATGCTGAAAAATGGGTACCACAATCTCGTCCAAGAGTATTTGTAATTGGAGTTAATAAAAACATAAATTATTTAGATTTAACAACTAATGAACCAAACTGGGCTCACTCGAAAGCTATTATTAATGTTGCATCAAAAGCTAAGGACTGGGTGTGGTGGAACTTACCTATACCTGAAAAGCGAGGTTCTGGCTTGAATTCTATTATAGATTTTGATTTGCCCTTCGAAGATGACGAAAAAGTAAAATATCATCTGAGCATGATACCGGAAAATCATATGTCTAGGCTTAAGGATGCCATCAGAAACGGGTCAAATGTTTTTCCTGGATACAAAAGAATCCGCAATGGAAAGCAAGTTCTAGAAATTAGGTTTGATAATATTGCAGGCTGCTTGCGAACACCCTCTGGAGGAAGCAGTCGCCAACACGTAGTCATTTATAAAAAAGGAGTTTTAGGTACAAGATTATTATCAATAAGAGAAACGGCAAGACTAATGGGTGCCAGTGACGATTATCAAGTCCCGGGCACCTATAATCAAGGCTATAAGGCAATGGGTGACGCTGTAGCAGTTCCAGTTGTGAACTTTTTAAGTAAGCATTTACTGTCTCCGCTAGCTAAAAGATTAATAATCTAGATGACATCTAATTTGCCTTTCCTGTGAAAGTGGCAGTTCATATTGAATGATTTAAAGTTTTTCTTCTAAACCTCAGATATTTAGGCTTTAATAGATGAATTAATGTAATTTGGGAGATTTACAAAGTGATTGATTACGGAACAGGAAAGAGCACATTTGAAACAGAAGAGCTTCGCAAAGCCCTTTCAAATTTTTTAGATAGCGAATTTGAAGGACAAAAAATAGGAAATTATAGATATGGAGTTTATGCTTTTTTTGACTATGAAAGGGAACCTATTTATGTGGGGCAAACATCTGAAAGCCTAAGAACGCGAATCCGCAGGCATTTAACAAATAGACGAACGGATGCTGTAGCGATGTCAGTCCTTGACCCTATGGAAGTCTATGAGATAAAAATTTGGCCAATATTAGAGTCAAACGTCCAAAATATAAAATCAGTACTAGATGCAATGGAACGTAAAGTACACGATATGGCAATACTAGAATCGAAATTTAATGCCATTCTCAATGAAAAAGAACCTCCAATGGCTACTGTAAGCGTTGACTTGCCAGAATCGTTTAGTGGCATAATTGTTACACCTGAGGTTTTTGCAATGAGAAGCCACCCAGATTTCCGAATAGCTCGAAGAGCTGCCACAATTGCAAAACTATCTCATATAATTAGCGAAAGAAAAGTTAACAATGGCCTACGAAACACTCTTTTGACACAAGTAATAAGGTTGCAATGGCTATCTAAGACAAGAATCGAGGCTATTACTCAAAGAGCAGTTAACAGTATAGAAGAGCAAGAACTATGAAAATTAACTTCACCTTCAAAACTTGTACTAAAAACAATCGAAAAGCGTAGATATTGATATTTTATTAACTCATTATGACTTTTTACTTGCCAACAAAACACAATCAAGTTAAGATTCGCCCGCTTCCAAAAGATGGGTCGTTAGCTCAGTCGGTAGAGCAGTTGGCTTTTAACCAATTGGTCGAAGGTTCGAATCCTTCACGACCCACCATCTTAAAACACAATAGTGAAGATATAGTATTGATGATACTAAATTTATATCCCACTAGATTTGAAAACAAGTTATCATTTATATAAAGAAAATATATAAAAATGTATGGTCAATTTAAAAACCATCTCTTCGTTAAATTTATAGTATTTTTTATTGATAGCCATTCATAGTAAAAATATTAACCAGATATTCATACCCAGTGCAATCGGATACGGAACTATTGTTCTTAACGCCTCATCTATTGAATATTTAAAATTTATCAGACAATATAATCTTCCTTTTTAAATAGTGGTCCAATAATGCATAGGATCTTGGTTCCCCCACATTAGTTTTGTCAGGATACAATGTGAATTTTGTTTCCGATAAAGCTTCTCGATAATTAATGGCATTTCAGCTAAGTACTTCTGCTCACAAAATTTAAACACTTTTCCAGTACAAGTACCTTGGTTGGGTAATAATGTTACATATGTATCCCCCCCATTACCTTCTTTGGTATTTTCATACACGAATGAATCGTAACCTCGACTAATAGCCCAATCCTTTAGCTTAAAGGTCAAGTCTTGCCATACTAACTCAGTATTTGATTTAAAACGAAAATCCTCACCTACTGCAATTGACCTATTCTTTCGCTCTTTCAATTTGTTTAAAAAAAATCTATTTGTCTCTCGCTTCCTTTTGATCACATTGATGTTTAACATCGATTCTCTGATATAGAACTCTACATGATCTATATATATCAAACCCTCAAACGGTTCGAACAGCTTATACAATTCATTTAACTCTGTGAGTGAAATATCTTTTTTATCAATGACTTCAGGCCCTGCACTTCCAATAGGGTCATCCTCCCATAAGTCAACTAACCGCATTGAACGGCCAGTTTTGACTTGATACTCATAGATGTAAAATTGTTTTGCAAATTCACTAAACAATTTTGTAAAATCCGGAATTGATATTCTATCAACTAAAATATTATTTGTATTAATGACATTTACTTGATTTCCTAGGATCATATATACATTCTGATGTGCAAACATACCATCAATTCTATCAGCCGAAACATCTGGACTGGAACCAAAGTGGCTTAGAATGAATTTCTCATTACTAATTTTCTCTTTACTTACGTTATAAAAATACATCATTCCCTCGAAGCCATAGCGTAAATAAATTAAGTAAACATTAGATAATATCAAATTACGTACGAAGTGATAGTACCTAAAGTTGCATGGTATTAAATAGCTAAGATAGCTAAGATAGCTAAGATAGCTAAGATAGCTAAGATAGCTAAGATAGCTAAGATAGCTAAGATAGCTATTCACTCAAACTAGCACATTGAAAAAGTAAATTTACATAGTACTTTCTATAGACCACATAATACTGATTAGATAAAGCAATTGCACTTTAATAGTTGTTAACGTGCACTTTTAGCATGTTTTAGCGCTTAAACTGAGCATTCTGCGTGTTCTTGTGCTGATTCAAAATAAGACTAAGCTTATGCACACAAAACTGCATAAACAGTCATATTTTGCTTCATTTGTAACTAACTATTAGGCGACAATTAACTTGGCCGGTTCGCGACAACTAGCTTGTCCGGTTTTGGTAAGCTCTAGGCATACATAATTATTGAGAGATTTATATGCCTGGAAAAACCATAAATCAATCACAGGTTAACCTATATATGTCTTATCGTAATCAACCTAAACAGACTCAATCATCTGCAGCGGCTAAAGCAGGATTTTCATCCCGCACAGCCAGACGTATTGATTCAGGGCAGCACAACCCCCCTCCATTACCGCGTCAAT
>NZ_JBEOPP010000069.1:0-20948 GCF_040310185.1 Shewanella sp. T24-MNA-CIBAN-0130
CCTGGCACTGGGCGACCCTCTTTTTTAGCTTTATCGCGCCAATGATACAGGGTTTGGTAGGCGATCCCTTCACTACGTGCCACTTCCATGACGGTCATATTGTGGGGAGGCAATAACTTCTTTAAAACTGCTTCTTTACGTTCAGATGAATATCGTGCCATTGAGCTCTCATTGACCGCCCCCTCTATTTAATTATTGGATGATTTTAAGGGGTGACAACAATCCTGACACAGGGGGCATAGCTTCAGTTTCCAATACAGATAATGCTGATGACTCTGATATGTGGCGATCCTTTCCTTAGTTAAGTTTTATAGAAGTAGCTAAGCCATATTTTCCTGCTGTTAGGAATTAATTTCAGTCAGAAAGTATGGCAACTCTAAATGAATATACTGTACTTGATCCGTCTATCGAACCTGCTTGGGGTACAAATAAATGTCATGTGCGCCCTATCCCACTTCTGGACAAAAACGGGTCACGAAGTTTTGATATTCGAATAACCTCAGCTGTGACAAAGTATGAGAATCATCTATAGCAAGTTCCCTGTTTCTGTCATCCATGACTTACGGTTTCATGGAATGTGCGCGAAAACGACCTAGCTGTATAATGCTTTTAAAGAGAATGTAGTGGAAATGAGTATATGAGTAAGAAAATTATCTATATCGACATGATGATACCCTGTGCGATTACGCAAGCGCCCATCAACTAGCATTGAAGCTTTATCCTGAAATTCAATTTCCCCAAAGTAAGCCTGGTTTCTTTCATTATTTGCTACCAATAACAGGTGGCATTGAAGCTATGAGACAGTTATTAGCATCTCAGCATTACGATCCATTTATCCTGACAGCACCTTCCGTCATGAATCCACTTTGCTATACGGAAAATGAACTTGGATTGAAACACACTTAGGTATGGATTATGTGCATCAACTAATAATCTCTCCACGAAAAGATCTACTAAAAGGAGATTTTCTTATTGATGATTACAATGAAGGAAAAGGAGTTATTTACAGGTAAAGTCTTACACTTTGGAACCGATCCTTTCCAAGACTGGGCAAGCGTGCGGGCTTTTCTCGGAATATGAAAATAAAACTATACCACTACATTGCTGTTATCATAGTGGCTTTTTTTAACCATTTCGGTACGTTTGCTGATGTCTATGTCAGTTATTGAATGATAATTCTTGGATCCGAACCATTATCGCAGCCTTGCATCACCACTTGATAATCAAAAGATTGGCCAACGGTTAACGATTCTTTCACCTTGCACTTACGCTTGTTTTTTTTAAAATTTTTGCCACAATTGTCTTTTAAAGGTGAATCACCAGAAAATTTAAGTTTAAAGTCTGAATCAACTTCATTGTCTAATTTCCAAGTAATAAAATCCCCTTTCTTTGTGCATATACAGCCAGCTTCACTAGCACATTGATCGGCATCACAGCCACTGCCACCGTTTACCGAAGCTGATACGGCACATTCATTAACGGTTAACGCTATCTGTTTGTCAGCCCCAAACGAATTCCCAGACAGCATAATTGCAATACCGAAAATAATAGTGACTAAGCTTTTTAAGTAGTTTCTTGTATAATTCATGACCAATTTCATATTAATTTTCCTTCTTTTTCTAGAGTACTAGTTGAATAAATAGATATAAATTGAATATCTCGAGCAAGTATTTTTCTTGGATAACCTAGTGTCAATGCAGTATTAATCAGTGTTTGTGCCAATGATTTTTGACCACAATTAAGCGCTACAATTGCGGTGTCGTAATAAATATAAGGATCGTTACTTTGTGACGTCCGTAGTGTTTCAATACTGTTTAGGGCACTATCACATTGTAATAATTCGGATTGGTAACGTGCTAATGATGCTTGCATGGTTTCTTGATTGGGATTTACTTTTAATTGTTCTTTGGCAAGACCAAGCGCTTTAGTATATGACAATCTTGCATTTTTTATATCTCCAGAAAATTTTTGCGCATCGGCTAAATTCCCCCATAGCGTAGGATCAAACGGCGTTAATTTGGTGGCCAGTAAATAATTTTTAGTCGCGAGGGTAAATTGCTTTTGGAAAAAAAATGCCGTGCCTAAATTTGAATAAGTAATGGCATTTGGGCTAATGCTTAATGAATGTTGCCATGCATCACTCGCCTTATCTAACTCATCATTAAGATAGTATGAAGAACCTAAATTACTAAATCCTTTTTCAAAATCTGGCTTCAATAAAGTGACTTTGGTATATTGTTCACTCGCCTGTGCAAAATGACCAATACTAAATAAAAAGTGACCATATATTTGATAATTTTTCCAATATCCTGGCTCAAGTTGAATCGCCTTAGCAAAGAGTAAATCAGCTTGCTTTATATCACCTTGGGTATGCTTATTTTGAGCGATACCTGTTATCGCGGGTAAGTTTTTATCGTTTAACGTCAATGCTTGTTGATAAAACTGGTCAGAAATAGCGTATTGTCCGCTAATGCGATTTAAGTTTCCTAATGCGATGTAAGCTTCTTCTTTTAATTGTGAAACTTGGGTTAAGGCGCTACAGATCCTCTTTGCCGATTGAAATGACGCTACATTTTTTGAAAGTGCATATTGTTCAAGATAGGTTTGGCACAAGCCTGCATTGGCTAAAGAAAAGTTTGAATCTAATTCAAGCGCATTTAAAAAATGAATTTCAGCCGCTGCGGTTGTTTCCAGCGTAGGGATATTAGCCAGTTGGCCACGTCCTTGAATATAACTGTCGTAAGCTTTAAAATCGTCCGTGCTTATTAATGTTTCAACATTTGTAGTAGAAGATTTTGCAATAAGATCCAATGCATTAAATACTTTACGATAAAGCTCCTTTTGTACATGCAATAAATTATCCGGTGCACCTTTAATTAACGATGCCCAAACTTGAAGAGCCGTTTCGGTATCGGTAATGTTAAGCATAACTATTATTTCTTCATTATTTGCAACGACTTGTCCATCTAGTAAATATTTAGCCCCTAACTTTTCGGCATATTGTTTAATTGTGCTACTAACAGCTACCTCATTAATAGCCCGTTGAGATACCAAATTAAAATTCTTTTGATTTGATAAAGCGTTAATTACTTCACCTTGAAAAGTGGCTTTAAAATAATCGGGTACATTGGAGTGGCTATCAAATTTAAACGGAATGACAGCTAATAAATCATGTTGAAGAGTAACAGAAGGTGGTAAGCGGCTGTTGTTAGTCAAACCATTTTGTTCTAATTCTATAGAATCAATTAGATGCATAGATAAGAAGCCAACAAATGAAGACAATAAACCAATAAATATAAAATCAAAGAGCAGTTGTTTATAAAATAATTTTTTGCGTGGGCTGTTGTTATTTATATAAAATAGATTTTTCTTTATTTTTATTTCTTGTAACCAAGTATAAAGTAAGATGAGAGGAAATCCGATAACCAATAAGAGAACAACAATTTTCAGACCCCATTCAGGCACATTAAATATAGGAAATACCAGTGCAATAATTTGAATAATAACCCAAGTACTAATAGAAAATGCTACTGTTACTTTAAATAATCGCGAATTTTTCAATAATGCGACGGATAAATGCCAATTGTCATTGCTCAATTGAGGTGCAGGCACTTCATTCGAAGGCCATAAATTGGGATAAAGCACTTTATCATCGACACTTTTTACGGCGGCAATTAAACGATACCCTCTACGGTTTAGTGTTTGAATAAACTCAGGAGATTCTTTATGGTCATCCAATACATGTCTTAATTCACTAATGACATGTGATAAATTTCCCCGTTTGGTTACTTTTTCTCCCCAACCTATTTTCAACAATTGCTCAGTTGACAGTAATTTATTTTGATTACTGGCCATAAACAACAGAATTTCTAAGGCTTTAGGAGAGATATGACGTCGTTTGCCATTAAATATGGCGACATTATCATTAGGTATGATGACAATATCTCCGAGCATGAATCCTTTTAAAAGTTCAGCATTAATAGCGGCGTTATCACTTGCGCGTCTCTCTCCATATTCCATAAAAAAGGGCCTTATTCCTTATCTTACTCACGTCGCTAAGTGGGTGGAATACCATTCTTTTAGTTTGAGCTACATAGCTCTAACAGCAGAAGTCATCAATAACATTAGGTTGAATTTACCTAAATATCAAATGAGTGAATTGAACATGATTGATGATAATGTGCTTAACATCAAATTAGGTTCAAGCGGTAGGTCGTCTATTAAATGATGTATCACTTTGAATTGTTATGAATAAAAGGTCACTTCAAACAGCTCGTTTTCTCGAACTGTTATTTACACTATAAAGAGTCATATCTCAGGTGTTCGGGTTTGTTCAACACTTGGGATAAGGACGCCATAGTCGTTTGTTAGTGGCTAACTTTGTTTACGCCAACCGAATGCAAGTAACCAAACCATCAATACGAGTTCTCCTAGCGCAAAGAGAATTAACCAGCCCCAATCGACATCTGGAGCAAAGTATTTGTCTAAATACATACCAATATAAGACATGCCGGCTAGCCCCACTGGAATACTAAGCCAGCTTGGAGTAACGGTAGAACGCCATAACAAAATACTGAGCATACCTAGGTGAACCCCAAACAACATCAGCGCCATCGACTCCATCGACTTAGCCGCTGACAGGTGGGCAAAAACCATCGTTTGGATATCTGATTCGCTGAATAAATTTGATATCGACAGACTCACAGCCAAGTCGTAGGCTAGAATACTCGAAGATAGACCAACGAAAGCAAGCGCAGTGTAAATAAGCCGAGACCACGCAACCAACTGTGAAAGCGCTCTTTGATCTTTACGCAAATACCAAAATAAAGCCCATGCGACAATAATATCCATCACATAAGTAACAAATAACAAGAATGTGCCAATTAGAAATGGAGTTCCATTGGATTGCAAGCCATTGACTGTTGCAGCGATATCACCTTTGACAACGCTTTGCGACATGAAATAGAAATTTGCTATGGGTGCTGCGAAAACCATTACCAACAGACCTAGCCCAGCGATTATGGCTGAGTTTCTTTGCGTTAGACCATTAGAAAAATCCTGTGCAGAATCATTGTCCATCAAGTTAATCCTTTAATTCATTGATAAGAGGTGCCATATCGGCTTCTAAAAATACATAGCCAGCCATTTTTTGAAGTAACAACATAACCCTTTCCTATTTGAGTCGCGATCACCTTGTATATTTTGCTCTACTGCCAATTCAACGGAACCATCATGGCTAAATTAAATCATTCAAATTGGTTGAGGTCTTCCCTTTTGACAAATTTATTAGTTAACAATGTGCCTTTAAAGCTTTTATGCCACTGCATAAGCACGTCTTTATCTGACCATTGTTTAGCCTTATCTGCATAAACTTTTATCACCACATGCAAATGGTCGCTCCCTGCTTATTAATAAGAATGCATAAGTGCAGATATCAATCGCAAAGATGGTAGCCAATTCAAGAATACGTAAATCAACCCACTCTCGGCGATGCTCAAAATTTTCGCCTGTTGAGTTATCAATGCCGCACAGAAAAGCCTTACGCACTTCACGCGAGCAACAATGATAACTTTCTATATACAGTGAGAAGGTGTGTCATCTAAGCTAATGATTGTTTGTCTGGGTATGGCCAACTTCAATTACCATTTTGAAAGGGTAAATAAAGCGTAGATTATTGTTTGTTATTTAGCCAACCATCTTGGATGGCAATGTTAATTTATGTCTGAACAATATGATGGGGCTATAGCTCAGCTAGGTGAGCGCTTCGCTGGCAGCGAAGAGGTCTGCGGTTCGATCCCGCATAGCTCCACCAATTTAAAATATAGAACTTAGTATTTAGCTAATGGCTAATGGCTAAATACTTCCGACTAACAACTCCCCATCCAAGCATCACTACAATATAAATAAAACCATTAAATAATAGCAATCATTGAACTTATTTAATAAGCTTAATTTTTAAGCAATCAAATTGACTTATAAGGCTTACTCATGAACACATTTTCACTGCCACGCTCCCTACTTATTGTTTCATTATTATTGCTTCTTTCTGCTTGTAACGATGCAGCCTTAACAGAGGTTGCAGCTCCGGCACCACATGTTGTTGTTGAGATAATAAAAGAGATCGATATTGTGCCAGAAATGGCTTTTATAGGTAGAACAGAAGCAACTGAAGATGTATCGCTCCGTGCACAAGTTGAAGGTGTTTTATTAAAGCGTCATTTTACTGGTGGTGATGATGTAGAAGCAGGTGATCTTTTATTCGAAATTGACGCTACCCCTTATAATACAGAAGTAAATCAACAAAAAGCATCTTTAAAACATGCGCAGTCAGCTTACAAAATTGCTAAAAACCGTTGGCAACGTGGTCAAAAATTAATTAACACGGGTGCAATTTCAGAGTTGGACATAGATGAATTAACAGCCAGTATGAATCAAACAGAGTCAGATGTAGCGATTAAACAAGCCTATCTCGATAATGCTTTATTAAACCTTTCTTATACAAAAATAATGGCACCTATTTCAGGCCGAATTAGTCGCTCAAAAGTGAGCACAGGGGACTTAATCACTGCAAATAATTTAGAGTTAGCGACATTAGTACAACTCGACCCTATTTGGGTTAACTTTCAAATTCCTGAAAAAACATTAACTAAAGCGCGTAAAGAGTTTACCGATGGACTCACTGTAGACACAGATGACTTGACGGCGACAATTAACTTGTCAGATACACTGGACTACCCTCATACAGGGAAAATTGACTTCATTGATAACCGTATTGATCAAAGCACAGGTACATTAGCTATTAGAGCGATATTTATTAACCCCAAGGCATCCTTATTACCAGGGCAATATACTAAATTGTCACTCGCAATGCCCCACGAAGAAAAAATTGTTGTGATTTCACAATCAGCCGTACAAGAAGAGCAACAAGGACGTTTTGTATTAGTGGTTAACGAAGAAAACAAAATTGAAAAACGCATGGTTAAACTAGGTACTCGTTATGATGTTCGTTGGGAAGTGATAAAAGGGTTAAAACTCGGTGAAAAAATAGTCGTTGAAGGGTTACAAAAAGTGCGTGTCGGTATTGTAGTTGAAACAACAGAGCAGACTGAAACTCCTTTCGCTTCAAAAAATGAAAAATAGGTTACCACTATGATCAGTTCATTCTTTATTCATCGACCTAAATTTGCTTTTGTTATTTCAATTGTATTAACGCTTGCAGGTTTATTATCTATTCCCATTTTATCTGTCGCCGAATTCCCTGAAATTGCACCTCCACAGGTGAGTGTTACGACAAGTTACCGGGGCGCAAGTGCTGAAACAGTAAAATCTACCGTTGCTCAAGCAATCGAGTCATCAGTAAACGGTGTAGAGGATATGTTATACATGTCTTCAAGTAGTGCAAATGATGGTAGTTATTCACTTAGTATTACCTTTGCTGTAGGAACTGATGCTGATATGGCTCAGGTCAACGTGCAAAACCGTGTTACCTCAGTGATGGCAAAACTGCCTGCAGAAGTGCAACAATCAGGTGTGTCTGTTAAGAAAAAATCACCGAATATGTTATTAGTAGTGAATTTAAACTCACCTAATGAAACCTTCGACTCTCTGTTTTTAAGCAATTATGCCAATATCAATATTAAAGATTCTTTAGCCCGTCAGCCAGGCGTATCAGAAGTACAAATTATTGGTGCGATGGATTATGCAATGCGTATCTGGCTTGATCCGAATAAAATGTCTACCTTAAATGTCACCACAGAAGATGTGATTGCATCTATACGAGAACAAAATATTCAAGTCGCAGCAGGTCGTGTTGGTGCGTCCCCCTCCTCTAAAGATCAAAGTTTTCAATATACTTTGCAAACTAAAGGTCGCTTCCAAACTGCTGAAGAATTTTCAGAGATTATGATCCGTGCGAATCCTGACGGTTCGAAAGTTTATTTAAATGCAGTTGCTCGCATAGAATTAGGCTCAAGTAGCTACGATGCTGAAGGTAAGTTTAATAATAAACCCTCGGCCATTATTGCCGTATATCAATCTCCGGGGGCAAACGCGTTAGAGGTAGCAGAATCAATCAAAAAAGATCTTGAACGTTTATCTGTTAGCTTCCCAACGGATATTGAAAGTGTCATCGCTTATGATACGACCGAAGCCGTTAGCGCTTCTATTGGTGAAGTGATTGAAACATTATTAGTTGCGGTTGCGCTTGTTATTTTAATTGTATTCCTGTTTTTGCAAGATGTACGTTCAACTCTTATTCCCGCGATTGCAATTCCAGTTTCATTGATCGGTACCTTTGCCTTTATGCTTGCCATTGGCATGAGTATTAATACCATCTCACTGTTCGCTCTGGTGCTCGCAATTGGTATTGTGGTAGATGATGCAATCGTAGTGATAGAAAATGTAACGCGCTTAATGGAAGATGAAGGATTATCCCCCATAGATGCCACTGAAAAAGCAATGAAAGAGGTGACTGGGCCCATCATTGCGACAACATTAGTATTATTAGCTGTTTTTGCCCCAACAGCAGTAATGCCAGGTATTACAGGGCAAATGTATGCTCAATTCTCTATTACTATCTGTATTTCAGTGCTTATCTCGTCAGTCAATGCATTGACCTTAAGCCCTGCATTAGCGGCAACATTATTACGCAAACCCAAAAAACATACAAAAGGCTTTCATTTTCAGTTTAACAAGTTCTTTAATAAATTAACCGAACGCTATACTGCGATAGTCAGTCTATTAGTACGCCGATTATTACTCGTCGGCATCGGCTTTGTGATACTAATGGGTGCATTATTCGTACTTGCCGGTAATACGCCTTCAGGCTTTATCCCCATCGAAGATAAAAAATCATTTATGGTAGATATTCAGCTACCTGATGGTGCTTCACTTAACCGTACAGAAGATGTTATAGATGAATTAGTGACGATTGCGAGCGATGAGCCAGGTGTAGCTGATGTTATTCATGTGAGTGGTTTTAGTATTTTAACGGGCTCAGTTGCATCTAATGGTGGTTTGCTCATTATTACCCTTGAAGATTGGGATGAACGTAGTGATAAAAGCATGCATCAGAATCAAATCATCGCACGCTTACAAGGGAAATTTAATACATTACCTTCTGCAAAAGTAATGGCCTTTGCCCTGCCCTCTGTCCCTGGTTTAGGTGCTACCAGTGGACTTTCATTTGTATTGCAAGATACGCAAGGAAGAACTCCAGAACAATTATCACAAGTGATGGGATCCTTTATATTAAATCTCAATAGTTTACCTGAAGTTGCCTTTTCATTTAGTAACTTTCGATCTAATGTGCCTCAGATGTATCTGGATATTAACCGTAAAAAGGCAAAAGATTTAGGCATCGAATTGAGCGTTATCTTTAATACCTTACAAACCCAACTGGGTGGCTATTACGTGAATGATTTTAATCGCTTTGGTAAAGTGTTTAGTGTCATGGTGCAAGCGGATAATGAGTTCAGAGACAGTGAAACAGATATTAATAGCTACTATGTGCGCACAAAAAACAATGAGATGGTGCCACTCAGCACGCTAGTTGAAATAACACCGATTCTTGGACCCGAATCCGTTAAACAGTACAATTTATTTAGCTCAACAGATATCAATATTTTCCCCACTCCAGGATACAGTACCGGTGAAGCGATAGCGGCAGTCGAACGTGCTGTGAATACATTACCCTCTGGTTACAGTTATGAATGGACTGGACAAACGTTCCAAGAGCTACAAGCGGGAAATTTAGCGCCATATATTTTTGCTTTAGCTTTTGTATTTACGTATCTATTCCTAGTCGCACAATATGAGAGTTGGACCATTCCATTAGCGGTAATGCTTTCTGTTCCCCTCGCTATGTTAGGTGCTTTTATTTACCTTAACATTATGGGTTATGAGCTTAATTTGTATGCTCAAATCGGTTTAGTGTTATTAATTGGTCTCGCCAGTAAGAGTGCTATCTTGATAGTAGAGTTTGCTAAAGAATTACAAGAAGGTGGCAAGCCAACGCTGGAAGCCGCTGTTGAAGCGGGTCGTTTGCGTTTCCGTGCTGTACTGATGACTGGGCTATCTTTTGTATTAGGTGTTGTACCACTTGTTCTTGCAACAGGCGCAGGTGCTGAAAGCCGAAAATCATTAGGTTATGCTGTATTAGGGGGCATGGTTGCATCAGTAATACTCGCAACCATACTGGTACCTATCTTCTACGCGATGATGCAAAAGATGCGTGAATCATTTAAAGCGCCAAAAGATAAAACTGCACTGATAGAAGATGATAAATAAAAGTGCGATAAAAGCTGAGAGGCTGAATGCGGAGGATAAGTAGAATAAACGTCATTTTTCATTAGATCTAAAATATACTTTAGTTGATAATTTCATCTTTTTCTTCATATTTGTTTTGTATTTACTTAACTTTCATCTTAATGAAGCTACGAAAGTCAGATATTTCTCCCATGTACTCACCGGTTTCATAAAATGTGAGGTAAAGGGCAACTGCGGCCCGCTGTTGGGCAAACCAGCTCTGAATATTGCTTTTGTTTATGATTAACTTATGTTTATTCAAATAGACTTGCCTGAGGAGGTGCTCTACTTACCGTAAGAATGATTTTGACAATTGCGTCATTTTTTTATTCAGATGACTTAGTCTCTTTGTTATCACTGCTGGATCTTCAATGCTTAATGATCTTAACCACACCGCCATATTGATGACAGGTTTCAATATCTATCCCATAGCAAATACATAGCAAATACATGCCACCCATTTTTTGAAGTAACAACATAACCCCTTTCTATTTGAGTTGCGATCACCTTGTATAATTTTCTCTACGAGCAATTCAACGGAACAATCATAGGTGGCTAAATTAAATCCTATTAGTTATACATATTAGTGTGCATGCCCATCTTTTCCCGCTGGTTTCAAGGCTGGAAATTTATGCGTTGCAAATACGGCATGACAACTAGCGCACGACTCATTCATTTCAGAAAAATAAAAATTTATTAGCTCTGGCTTTTTACTTTGTGCGGCATGTTCAAGCATTCCTGCTAAATAATGAAACCGCTGATCTTTTTCAATAAATTCAGGTGGCAATACTGAATGTAGTTCTTTTACTTGGCTTTCTGTTAGGCTTTGTTTCAATATATAACTACTCTTTATTTTCTGTGCCGTAGTTTCTATTTCGCTCCAGTTTCCAGAAATATATGCAGGGATTATAGACATCATTCCACCCTGTAATGCTTTCATTTCTTCAGATAATAGTTTGCGCAAATCAGGAGAAAGCGCCTCTACACCAGAAGCCTTTACGTGTTCTTCATGCTTATGTACATCTTCTGCATAACTCATTGTTGGTAATAGGATAGCCAAGAGTGCGATGCTAATAAAAATTTTCATATGAGTCTCTGTTTAAGTTGATTGTTTAGACACCTTAATAACAGGTTGGGTGGCTAAATTAGATCCGCTAAATTCCCCGGGACTTTCGTTTTGCTCGGGTCTCGGGGTTTTTCGCCGAATGAGTGTAATTGAGCTATTTAGTGCTATTGGCTTCAAAAAGGCTATTTTTCAACAAAAGCTCTCTCAACAACGTAGTCTCCTTGCACTCCTTTTTTAGGACTTTCCTTAAAGCCTTTTTCATCAAGCATGGCACAAGTGTCTTCTAACATGGAAGGACTACCGCACATCATCATTCGATCAAGTTCAGGGTCGAGTTCGGCTATCCCAATATCTGTATATAATTTCCCCGAATTAATTAAATCAGTAATTCGTCCTTGATTTTTATAGGGTTCACGAGTGACACACGGATAGTAGATGAGTTGTTCAGTTATCATTTCACCAAGATATTCATGATTAGGAAGATCTGTTGTTAATATCTCATGGTATGCCAACTCATTGGTATACCTTACGCCATGGAACAAAATAACTTTTTCAAAACGTTCATAGGTTTCAGGATCTTTAATAATACTTAAAAACGGGGCCAGCCCTGTACCTGTGCCAATCAAGAGTAAATTTCTACCGTCTTTTAAATCATCAATAACCAGTGTTCCTGTTGGCTTACTACCAATAATAACTTCATCTCCAATAGCTAAATGTTGTAATTTTGATGTAAAAGCACCACCCTCGACTTTAATACTGAAAAACTCTAAGTATTCTTCATGGTTTGCGCTAGCAAGACTATAGGCTCGCAGGATTGGTTTAGTCTCTTTCTGCGCTAAGCCAATAATGACATATTCCCCATTTCTAAATCGAAGGCCTTGACTACGCGTTGTCTTGAAAGAAAATAATGTATCGTTCCAATGAACGACATCTGTGACTTTTTCGGGGTTGAATTTTTTATTCATGTTTTTCCTGTACATTTTCATAATTAATTTACCTGCGGGATGCAGGTATACATGGCAGATTGTAAGTACGAATGGCCCTCTGCCGCTGCGTAAAACCAAGCTCTTTGGGGATGACACAACTCTTTTGAAAAACACCGGCAGGGAAAAGATCTCATTTAACCGCAAAATGGTGCTTATTTGAATGCTGATCTGGTCAACTAAATTCTAGAGTAAGCATATCTACATTATGCTTCCGAAAGACTATTTATTTAACCCAAAGCCTGTGACCACTATACCATCCACTAGAATCGATTAATTATCACAATACAAGTATGATGAAGATAATTTAACTTAAACCAATGATTTCAATTACATGCCTTTCTTTATTAATGCAGAAGATGTTAAGAATAATTTATCCTGGACAGAACTTTGTAATGTTTTATTTGAAGGCCACAAAGCGCCGCGAGCTGATATGCGCGAAGCCGATGATGCACTATTGGTCAAATCGCGTATATTTGTTGATTCACGAGAAACCGCAATTCATGAGATTGGTGAACTTGCTACGCCGATAAAGAATGGAATAATTACAGAAAATGACGTTATCTCAGACTTCTACCAACTTTGTAATAACGGACAAGGACGCCAAACCGAAGCGAAAATAACGCTGTTCAAAAATGGCGGTGGTGCCCATCTGGATTTAATGACTGCGCTATATATTATGCAAATGACTGGGAAATAATTTACAACATAATCCCCATTCTATTTGAGTTGCGTTCACCTTGTATGATTTTATCGTCGAGCAAATTCAACAGGATGATTTAACCAATTAGCACTCGATGGCCAATTCATCAGTAATATGATCGATTTAACACAGCAGGATAGCTTGATATCAATCAAGCCTAAAGTGACGTTATGGGATTAAAAAGTGAGCGTTTAAGTGCACAGCCAGCGCTGGCAGAGTGTTTCACTCTAGCAGCATCGACTTTAACGACTACATACAGATGATTGCTCCTTGCTTATTAACAAGAATGCATAAGCACATATATGAATAGCGAAGATAGTTGCAAGCTCAAGGATGCGAGAATCAACCCATTCACGCCGATGTTCAAAATTCTCACCTGTTGAATTATCGATACCACACAGAAAGGCTTTACGCACTACACGTGAACAACAGTGATAACTTTCTATATATAGGGAGTAGGCGTATCTTGTAAACTAACAATTGTTTGTCTTGGTCTGGCCATGTTCAATTACCATTTAAAAGGGTAAATAAAGCGTAGGTTGTTGTTCAATATTCAGCCTAAAAAGTTGGGTGGTATTGTTATTTTTTGTTATTTTTTTCAAAAATCTAACGTGTTCAGTACTTTTCCAAAGCACTTCAATAATATTCTGCGACCGTCGGCTTTTGCCGTGCTGCTGTCTTAAGCAAAAACTGACAGAAAATGCAGTTATTTATCAGTTGAATGGTTTGAGCACAATAAAGGTAAATAGAATTGTTAGAAACTAAAGGCATTCCATACTTGAAATAGCCCAATGAATGCCGTTAGATATCTGTTTATCAATGCTTCATAGCGCCGTTAAACTTTAGAAGAAATAATTTTCTGTTTGAACCAAAATAGCGCTAATATCGCAACGACTATTAATAATATACCATTGCTCACAAAAGCCATTTCTTTTGCCCAATACTCATAAATATACCCGCCGGCCAACGGACCCAATGCTGAGCCAGTGCCGCTCGCTCCCTCTTTTATCCCCATTACAGTGCCTCGTAAGTGAGCAGGTGAAATGTCATTAACTAACGCATCCTCGGCTGGACTAGCCATTGCCCAGCCGATGGAGAACAAAATATACGAAACAGCAATAAAATAAAGAGATTCCCAATAAGGTAAGGCAATAGAAAGACAACCTGCTATTGCAAGGCCGATTGCGATTATTTTTCCTCTTCCCCATTTGTCTGACCACTGACCAGAGTACCGCGGTAATATTGCATGAACTAAGCCCGCGGGGAAAAATACTAATGCCAAAATAATCACATTGATGTCAAATTTGGTTTTCAAAAAAAGTAAGTAAATTGGTTCTATTAATGCGCTCGCAAAAGCAGATAAAAACACGATGAACAAGACCTTAGCTAAATTAGGTGACCAAGGAACTTTCCTGTTGAAATTATCGTGTGAATTATTCGGAAAAACCGTTGTAGATGTCTCTTTAACCTTCAAAGACAACAGCAATGCCACAACCGACATTAAAGCATAACCTATAAACGCCCACACCCAAGCGGATTGCATAGGTAAAAACCCCAATAAGGTAAATCCATAAGTCGCTCCCACCATACTGCCACGGACCGATGTCGTTGTGAGTATCCCCATGGCTGAACCTGCTGACTTCGCTTTATTTAAATCAGAGGTCATTGTTCTTGCGGACACCCACATGAGCGAGGCGCCTATGCCTTGAAGAAAACGCGCTAAATAGAAATCATAAATACTATTACTTTGAACAAACAAAAGCATTGCGAGAACATAGAAAAAGAACGCACTAGAGAAGAAAAGGTGGCGCCCGAACCTATCTAAGCAATAACCAACAATAGGTCGAAATAATAACATGGCGCCTGTGAACACAGCGTACATGCCTCCGATCCCTACTGCATCTATGCCAAGATCATCAGCTCTGATGGGTAAACTGAAATTGAGAAAAACGAAAGAAAAAGAGCCAAAAAAAACTGGGTGTAAATAGCTAGGCCGAGGGGCTGCTTGATTCTCTAATGAATTCATAAATGGCCTATTCAGTAAATGCTTCAATCAAACGTCTTATAATTAGATTATTATAGTCAATGTAACTAAAAAACATTAGCTGCACAGTTCCGGGTATGATTTTATCATCGAGCAAATTCAACAGAATGATTTAACCAATTAGCACTCAATGGCCAATTCATCAGTAATATGATCGATTTATCGCAGTAGAAAAGCTTGATATCAATCATGTAAAAAGTGGTGTTGTTAGATTAAGACGTTATTGTTTACACAACCAGCACAACCAGCACTGGCAGCACTGGCAGTTTGCTGCGCCTTGGCGTCGTTTTCGCTCAAGATGCTCACAATATTCGGTTAAGGCAGGTAACGCCCCAACTGCACCTTTGAATAATCAGTTTCGACAATATAAGCCGACACGAGTAGCGATGGAAGCGTGTTATTCAGCTAACTATTGGGGCAGAGAAATCATCAAACTCGGCATCAAGTTGATTTAATTCCAGCAATCAAAGTTAAGCCATTTGTACAGGGAAATACAAATGATGCTAATGATGCATTGGCAATTGCTGAAGCGAGTTCTAGGCTAATATTCATTTTTACCGCCCTAAATCACTTGAGCAGCAAGACATACAACGCCTGCAACGTATACTCGAACGTCATGTAAAACAACGTACTGCTATCAGTAATCAACTCCGTGGTTTTCTCGCTGATGATGGAATTATCATCGAAAAGAAAATTCATAAAATAACAGCAGCGTTACCTGATATTCTTGAGGATGCTGATTAATGAGCGCCGGACTGCACACTTTGCTGCAAAGCGATGGGAGAACAATTTTTAATAGTCACTTTTCCCTGTAACAAGTTGCCCTTGGAATATTCGTTAAAATGGCAGGTATTGGTTTGAGGATCATAGTTTTCGATCCACAAATTATCGTCTTTCCAGGTCGCGAGAATATGTTTCTGACCATCAGGCACAGTAATTGACATCACACCCCCATAATTTTTTACAAAAACTTGCTGAAAATGAAAATAGTAAGCCAGCAAACCAATAAAAAATACAATGGAACACGCAATCATGGCAGATTTCCATTTCTGTTTCTTACCCAATAGAAAGCCTAATCCAGCCATTATCCCTATAACAACAGCCCAGTAAAAATAAGTAATCATCATTAACTCCTCGTGGTGGGTTTAAATTTTTATGCTGGTTTAAAACACGTTAAAATTATGTGGCTAATGAAGCAATGACTTCTCACCATCATCACTATGCCAGATGCTATTTAAGCTAGAACGCCTGCAGTTGATTTTATAAAGAATGACACCTTATAGGCGCGCATTAGTTAATACAATCAACAAAGTCGTTTACACCTTAAAAGAGCCTGAATCTAACTGTGCACAAAGCACCTGAGACTTGAATAGTCCCATTAAGGTTAACCGATAAATGTCTCGGCTTTGGCATCCCGCGTCGCTTTACCTGCTAAATCCATTTAGTCGTAGTGCCCCTGATATTCTAAAGGATCACGAAAGCGTCAGGCAGCATTCTTTATTTTAAAACAATACGCAATAAGATAGCCAATATGTGTTTGCATGCTTTTAATGCTAAGAGCACGATGATTTGACCGCTTATAGACATACGAAGTAGATGAATTTGTTGATTGATTTGAATTTGACTGCACAAGCAGCCAAATACTTTCTACCCGTACAATGGTTCGCCTATTGAATGGCGAAAAGCTCATAGGTGTTAGGCATCTTCAAGACTTACACCGAACCGATCCCTGTCTGCGATCTAAAAATATCAGCTTGTAGTGAATGAAGTAAATGCGTGTTTACTTCATTTAGCGCTGATTTCTAGGGGATGGCTGCAAAACCCCTATCAGCAAAACTGAGCCAATTATCATCAAGACATTTATTTTCGTTTTGCAATCAATAGAGCCGCCAAAATCAATAGTGATCCGATGGCAAGCCTGACAAGTTCTTCTGGTGTTCCTCCCTTAGCTTCACCAAAAATAAACAAGGAGGCAAACATAGCCAGTGGCACTACCGCATTGTTAAAGACGCCTAATACTCCGACACTTGTTTTGGTAGCGCCTTTATTCCAAAGGAAGAAACCAAGCCCTGATGCAATGACTCCCATATAAACTAAAACGAACCACTGCGTTGGTGTTGCGCTTAAAGGAATGGGTGGCTGCTGAGAAATCACCAGCGTAACAATGGTGGTAAAAGCGGCTGCACCTAAATACAAAAAGCCAAATACAGAGCTATCGCTAATATGTGGTCTATCTAGCTTCCAATCTCGATAATAAACTTGCCCAAAAGCAAAAGCGATATTGGCTATTTGCATAAGGCCAAATCCTAACCAAATTTCGCTTGAGTCTATATCGCCCATTTTTATAATTGCGGCGCCACAAATTGAAAGTATCGTGGCCAATACATACCATGGGGTAAAACACCGCTGTCGAAGATCGTTGATAATAACGATATAAAGTGGTGTAAAAACGCTAAATAGCGCAACCAGATGTGATGGTATAAAACGAAAAGCGGAAAGATAGCAGGTGTACATTACCCCGTATTGAAGTGCGCCAAGCAGTATGAGCTGCCATTTTTCTTGCCCGGTTGTGTTGCGGCGTTTTATAAAGGGAAGAAAAACAATAAGCGCCAGTAATAGGCGCGTATCTGCTATTTGAAGTGGGTCAATACCTTTGAGCGTATTGCCAATAAGACCAAAGGAAAAAGCCCAAATCAAGGTAGTGATAACTAGATAAATCATTAAAATCTCTAATATTTAATGTCAATTGATTCAATAGCTATTTGTAATAGTTAACTATCTACACGATTTGTATTTATTATATGTTGTCTGTTATTCAAGTGCTACAGAGTAACGATTTTACCCCAGTCAAAAAGTGGGGCCGATATAGATTACTTGAGACAAGGTTACCAGTTGTAAGCAGCACTAATAGTGTATTGTTCCCCT
The DNA here is from genome assembly GCF_040310185.1 of Shewanella sp. T24-MNA-CIBAN-0130. Taxonomy (NCBI): domain Bacteria; kingdom Pseudomonadati; phylum Pseudomonadota; class Gammaproteobacteria; order Alteromonadales; family Shewanellaceae; genus Shewanella; species Shewanella sp. T24-MNA-CIBAN-0130. The sequence continues at coordinate 18,027 of NZ_JBEOPP010000069.1, forward strand.
CGTCCAGGTGTTCCAGGTACCTCTTCAAATGATTCCCCCCAAAGATTGTCTGCTGCAAGCAAGATATCCAGACCGTTAAACTGCGAAGGAGTAATCTTCAACGTGAGGTGGGTGAATAAAGCATCATCGTCACCGTTTCGTAGAATATTGTCTTCTTGTTTACGCCACTCGTTATCAACACGGACTTCCACTATGTCGCTAGGTCGCCAAATAACACCTAAGGTTACTCGATGATCAGGGTAGTTCAATGCATAAAAGCTAGCATCGATATCCGTAGCGCCATAATTTTCCGATTTATCAAGGAAGGTATAGCTGGTGATTATTTCTGCATTATCTAAACGTTTTACCGCAAGTAACTCTACACCTAGCGTATTTATATCGACCGGATTTGCTGAACGAGCAGAGGTTGAACTTAAGCTATAGGTCCAATCGGCTAACTCATCATCTTGTCGATAAAAAATAGCCGAATCAAGGCGCCAGGTTTCTCGGTCTAATGCCAGGCCTAATTCAATATTTTTAGTGGTTTCTCGCTCAAGATCATAGTTACTTCTAAATAGCCCACCGCTGTCACTCCCACCTATAGCGGTATAACCTGCCACTTGACTGGCTTCTGCATAAGAGAGATAAAGTGTTTGCGAGGTATCGTCAGCATTTATTGTATTCCAGGTTATATCACCAATAAGGGAGGCTTGTGAATCGTCCCGGTTAGTATCATCAAAGGCAGCGCCGAGACGAAAAGTTAACTGTTGATCATCTCGTAGAGACATTCGGTATTCAGGCAAAACACTGAGTTTGTAATACTCACGCGAAGTAAAGTTATTTTCAAGTGTGGTTGATTCAATACTGTCTGTTATAAACTGTGTTGAGTAATTGAGGGCAAATGATGCTGTTTGTGCATGGCGCCCTGAAAGTGCTATTGATGTAACATCGGTTTCATGAAAGGCTTGAAATACATCAGGATTTTCGCGCGAAAAAACGTAATGGTCGGTGTTACGACGATTGTAAGCGGACATTTCAAATGTGCTGTCTCGTGAATAATGCTGTTTATGATTAAGCAATAATAGTCGCGTTTTGAGGTCTTCAGTTTCATTAACATTAAATGGCGTGTACATATTTGGCCAGCCAAAGAATTTTTCTTGAGAACCAAAAAATAGATCTGTCTGTGATGATGAGCCAACTAATTGAATACGACCAGAGGCACGTTGAAAATCATGGTCGCCATTCTCTATCGTACCGTCACTTTCAGAGCGAGAATATTCACCTTCAAAACCGATAGTCCAATCGGTAGAGTCAGCGAGTGCCATACTCACACCACTGTGAACCCGTTGAAGAGTAAAATTGTTATTACCTGCGCCAATAGAAGCACTACCTGCGGTTTTTATGGCTGTCCAGTCGCGGGAAACTGTGCCTACCGAGCTGTTAACACCGAAAAGCGCATTATCTGCGCCAGTAAGTACCTTAGCGTTAGATAGCATTTCCTGAGCAATCGGAATTTCGGCAAAGTAATGTCCCGTTTGCGGATCCAATAACGTTGCGCTGCCGACCCTAAAGCCAGTATTTTCGAAAATACCACCTCGAATCGTCACATCAGCTTGAGCTTCTGCCATATTGCGCGACTGTAGATCAACGCGCGGATCATATTCTAGATTTGAAACTGGCGAACCAAAAGTGCCAACAGGTTTAGTATTAGCCGTGGTTGAGCCCTGAACCGTAATTTTCTCAATATCTGTACTTACATCATTAGCATCGTCGGCTGCCGATGAAACAGACGATAGGCTAAATAACAAAGCGGACAAAGCAATTTGTACAACTCGAATCATGTTAATGTTCTCTATTTACACTGTTTGAACTATCTGTAAAAACGCTTATTTTCACTTCCCCTGCCCCCAATCATATGACCAAGTAGCAAAAAAAGTCATTGCTCATCTTTGTGCTATACAGCGGAGGGGTTAACGAATTGGAACAAGCAAACGAAATATCGTAAGATAGGTTTCAGTTGAAAGCGATTGATCGATACGTTAATCGATACGTTAATCAATAGTGTATCTTAGCAGGTAAAATATTACACATGATAACTATTCTCAACTAATAATAATTTATCACTGAACACATAACAAACAGATCAATAACGGTCTACTTGCTATTACAGTAATCAATAGAATAACTCATAAAACTGAATTCATTTTTTATAAAGACCTAATATGAAAATACAACCAGATAATAAGATTGCTTACAACGAGCGAGAAATAATTTATTTTGCCGGCGGTTGTCTTTGGGGCGTGCAAGAATTTATGAAGTACTTGCCAGGCATTTTTGCAACACAGGCAGGTCGAGCCAATGGTTTAACCGATACCACCAAGAGCAATTATGATGGCTATGCAGAGTGTGTAAAAGTGACCTTCTGCCCAAGCACTGTTAATGTTAATGAGCTTATAGGTTACTTTTTTGAAATTATTGATCCTTACAGCATCAATAAGCAAGGCGAGGATGTGGGGAAAAAATACCGCAGCGGAATATACAGTAAACACAGTAGTCACCTCGAGACTGCTATTGAGTATATTAAGCACCGTGACGATGCAGATAAGATTGTCGTTGAAATTTTGCCGCTGCTCAACTATGTAAAAAGCGATGAAGAACACCAACAAAGATTAACTCGGTTTCCACATGATTATTGTCATATTCCTAAGAAGATATTACATAAATACAAGTAGGGTGAACATTGGCTTCAGAAACGATAACAAGCGATAACAAGCGAACGCTGCGCTCACGGATAAAGCGGTCTAGCTCCTAAGCCCTTTCGCTTGCTATCGCCCTTTCGCTTGATATTGCCCTTACGCTTGCTATCGCCCTTACGCTTGCTATCGCCCTTACGCTTGCTATCGCCCTTACGCTTGCTATCGCCCTTACGCTTGCTATCGCCCT
>NZ_JBEOPP010000070.1:0-19605 GCF_040310185.1 Shewanella sp. T24-MNA-CIBAN-0130
ATAAGACGCCACATCAGAAATATAATGAGTTAAAAAAAGCGGCTTAAAATCTCTCCAGAAATACTTGACCATTACAAAGTGCTTACGACATTGGCCAATGGTTATCAAACTGATCATTACGATGTATTGATCGATTTATATGAATTAGGTTATGCCGATCCTGTTGCGACAATCAGCAGTGATGAATCCAATGCACTATACGCTCTGCCACTTGAAAGCAGCGATCGTGATCTGGTTTATGTCGAAGAGGTGTATATCGAAACTGAACATTCAGGTGGGGCGTTGTCTTGGTTAAGTGTAGGCTTGCTTGCGGGATTTGCGAGATTGCGTCAACGTTCGATTAATAAATAATAACGTCAAGTTTAAGCTTATGTACGTTATGATAATTATATTATTACGTCATCTTTTTTTAATTTCATCATTTCTTGATTTTGGCAGTTTTTGCTTATTCATCAGGGATAAGTATTTAGGAGTGTGTATGTTAGTAAAGTTAAATGCATCATTGTTATGCAGTTCATTAATTGGTTCGGTGCTGTTGTTGTCAGGTTGCCAATTACCTAATCCTTATACAGGCGAATCAGAAAATTCTAAAGCCACTAATGGCGCCATGATTGGCGCCCTTTCAGGCGCTGTCATTGGTGTTCTGTCATCAAGCAAAAGCGACCGCGGTAAAGGTGCTTTGATTGGTGCAGCATCTGGTGCTGCCGTTGGTGGCGGTTTTGGATATTACATGGATGTGCAAGAAGCTGAGTTGCGTAAACAGTTAAAATCCACTGGCGTCAGTGTGACCCGCAACGGTGACACGATTGTACTGAATATGCCTAATGAAGTGACCTTTGGAGTTGATCAAACGGTATTAAGTGGACGGGCTAAATCAGTATTAAACAGTTTGGTATTAGTGGCAAAAGAATACGATGACACCCGCTTAAATGTGATTGGTTATACCGACAGCTCGGGTTCTGATTCTTACAATTTACGTTTATCACAAGTACGAGCAAGCGAAGTTGCGCAGTATCTTACCAGTCAAAAAGTCAGTGGCTCACGAGTGTCATCTACTGGCATGGGCGAATCAAGCCCGATCGCGAGTAATGCTTCCGAGCAAGGTCGCTCGCAAAATCGTCGCGTTGAAATTGTACTAACGCCAATGGGTTAATAACTATTAGTCAGTAGTCAGTCGATGAATAATAAGTATTCGGTTTATATCACTGAATACAAAAAGAGCACTAAGTGAGATAATCACTTAGTGCCCTTTTTTATGATTATGGCTGACGTTAGGCTGAACCGTGGTGCTATGTTTTGGCTTGCGATGGCTTGAGTTAGCAATTGACGTAGCGTAAGTCATCACCTCACTATTTGATAACCGTCACTTATCCCGAGTTGAGGTTATTTAACTACCGAGGCGATGTGACCTCGGGCAAGTTGGGTCTGAATTTCATCCCCAGATTTTACACTAGCGCCATCAAATAATACTTTGCCATTATTGTCTTTGGTAATCGAATACCCACGACTTAATGTGGCTAACGGACTCACGGTATCAAGCTGATGTGCGGTGTTAGACAGCTTTTGTTCTGATTGGGTCAATTTGTGCTGTATCGCATCCATTAAGCGTGTATTGAGGTATGACAATCGATTAGTTTCCAGCTTTAGGGTATTAATGGGTGAACGCTGCTGTAAGCGATTATGTAATTGCTGGTGGCGTAAGGTTAAGCGACTGAGTTTATGCTGTAAGGCGTTTTCTAGGCGCATTTGCATTTCGTCAAAACGTTGTTCAAATTGCTGCAGTTTGCGTTGAGGTTCATGGCGTTGCAGTTGATGTGATAGCTGAGTTAATCGTCCATACTGCTGCAATTGGTAATGTTTCATGCCCTGTTGTAAACGCGATAATAATAGCGCTAACTTTTCTGCCTTATTGCCTTTATCTTTTGATAATAGTTCAGCGCCAGCAGAGGGGGTCGGTGCGCGAACATCGGCAACATAATCGCTGATAGTGGTATCAATTTCGTGTCCTACAGCGCTGATGACCGGCAGTGCACTGTTGTATATTGCATGGGCAAGATCTTGGTGATTAAAACACCATAAATCTTCTAATGACCCTCCTCCACGAGCCAGTAACAACACATCGACTTCCATGCGTTGATTAGCGGTGACAATAGCTTGGCAAATTAATTGATAAGCTGCTGCGCCCTGTACCTGAGTGGGGTAAACAATCACTTCGATAGAGGGATCTCGACGTGCTAATACATGTAAAATATCCCGCAGTGCAGCCCCCGTTGCCGACGTAATAACACCAATACGTTGAATATTGTCTGGGATAGGGCGTTTAGTTTCTAATGCAAATAAGCCTTCAGCGGCTAATTTTAGCTTTAATGCTTCAAATTCTTGTGCCAGTAATCCATCACCCGCTGGCTGCATGGACTCAAGCAGTAATTGATAGTCGCCACGGGGCTCGTAAACACTGATAGCACCTTTAACCAATATTTGCTGGCCATTAATAGGTTTAAAGCGTACCGATTGATTACGGCCTTTAAACATCGCACAGCGAATTTGTGAATGAGCGTCTTTTAAGGTGAGGTACCAATGGCCAGAGCTGGGTGACGAAAAGTTTGATATTTCACCGTTTAACCATATTTTACCGACTTGACCTTCAAGAATATGCTTAACTTCGCTATTCAATTGCGACACGCTGTAAACATTGTTTTTTGTGGCACTCATGAATATTCTCATTCTAACGTTAATAAAAATCTATTTTCCATTTACCAACTGCAATATGCAAGGTATAATCTCGCCGCAATATTTACCTCAAATCCTACTTAACTAGGGAGATGTTGCCATGCTACGTTTACTGAAAGATGCACTCACTTTTGATGATGTTTTGTTAGTGCCTGCCCACTCGACCGTACTCCCAAATACCGCGGTTCTTAAAACTCGTTTAACGACTAAAATCGAATTAAATATTCCACTTGTGTCTGCGGCTATGGACACTGTGACTGAATCTCGCCTTGCTATCGCGATGGCGCAAGAAGGTGGTTTAGGGTTTATTCATAAAAACATGAGTATTGAGCAACAAGCCGAAGAAGTTCGTAAAGTTAAAAGTTATGAAGCCGGTATTGTTCAAGATCCCGTCACCGTCACGCCTACAACAAGCTTAACTAATTTACGTTTATTAACTGAACGTAATGGTTTTGCCGGTTACCCAGTGGTCAATGAAGCGCACGAACTTGTGGGTATTATTACTGGCCGTGATGTACGTTTTGTCACCGATTGGAGCAAAACCGTCGCCGACATGATGACCCCCAAAGATCGTTTGGTTACCGTGACTGAAGGCACTAAGTTAGATGAAGTGCAAAAATTAATGCATTCTCATCGTATTGAAAAAGTCTTAGTGGTAGACAACAATTTTAAACTCAAAGGCTTAGTCACCGTTAAAGATTTTGAAAAAGCTGAGCGCAAGCCAAACGCATGTAAAGACGAATTAGGTCGTTTACGTGTCGGTGCTGCGGTTGGTGCAGGCCCTGGTAATGAAGAGCGTGTCGATGCCCTCGTTAAAGCCGGTGTTGATGTGTTATTGATAGACTCATCACATGGTCACTCAGAAGGCGTATTACAACGTATTCGCGACACTCGAGCCAAATACCCTGATTTACAAATTGTCGGCGGCAACGTAGCAACAGCTTCAGGCGCACTAGCGTTAGTTGAAGCGGGTGTTAACGCGGTTAAAGTGGGTATCGGCCCTGGCTCAATTTGTACTACTCGTATTGTGACGGGTGTCGGCGTACCGCAAATTACCGCCGTATCAGATGCTGCAGAAGCAGTACTGGCATTAGGTATTCCAGTGATCGCAGATGGCGGCATTCGTTTCTCTGGTGACTTAGCTAAAGCATTAGCCGCGGGTGCATCATGCATCATGGCCGGTTCGATGTTTGCCGGTACTGATGAGGCGCCGGGTGAAACTGAACTTTACCAAGGCCGTGCTTACAAGTCTTACCGTGGCATGGGGTCACTTGGTGCAATGGGCCAGACCCAAGGTTCATCTGACCGTTACTTCCAAAGCGATAACGCTGCTGACAAATTAGTCCCTGAAGGTATTGAAGGTCGCGTACCGTACAAAGGTAAGTTGAAAGAAATTATCCATCAGCACATGGGCGGCTTACGCTCATGCATGGGCTTAACGGGTTGCGCCACCATTAAAGAGTTAAATGAAAAAGCACAGTTTGTGAAAGTGACGTCTGCAGGAATGGGTGAGTCGCATGTGCATGACGTAACCATTACCAAAGAAGCACCAAACTATCGTTCTGGTTCATAATTTCTGTGAGGGTAACAACTGTCGCCCTCCTGTTATTAACGTTAATTCGCCCACATCGATTTGATGTGGGGTATTACACTTAATCAATATGTAAAGGTTACCCATGAGTAATATTCATGATCATAAGATTCTAATCCTCGATTTTGGTTCTCAGTACACTCAGCTTATTGCGCGTCGTATCCGTGAAATTGGTGTGTATTGTGAGTTATGGGCCTGGGATGTGAGCGAAGCGCAAATTCGTGAGTTTGCCCCAAATGGTATTATTTTAGCGGGTGGTCCTGAAAGCGTCATTGCAGATAATTCACCTCGCGCCCCTGAATATGTATTTACTGCAGGTGTACCGGTATTAGGTATTTGTTACGGCATGCAAACTATGTCAGAACAGCTTGGTGGTAAAGTGATTAAAGGTATTGGTGAAGGCGAGTTTGGCTATGCCCAAATTGAGCTGCAAACCACATCAACTTTATTTAAAAGTATTGAAGATGCCGTCAGTGCTGAAGGCAAGCCATTACTTGATGTGTGGATGAGTCATGGTGACAAAGTGTCGGTGATCCCAGAAGGGTTTGTCACAGTTGCGACCACGGCAACATGTCCTTTTGCTGCTATGGCCAATGAAGAGAAAGGTTTTTACGGTGTGCAGTTCCACCCTGAAGTCACTCATACTCGCCAAGGCCAACGCATGCTAGAGCATTTCGCTTTAGACATTTGTGGTTGTAAAGCCAATTGGAAACCCTCATCAATTATTGAAGATGCTATTGAGCGTTTAAAAAAGCAAATTGGTGATGATGAAGTTATTCTTGGTCTGTCTGGCGGCGTAGATTCATCGGTTGTGGCTATGTTGCTTCACCGCGCTATTGGCGACAAGCTAACGTGTGTGTTTGTTGATAACGGCTTATTACGGTTAAATGAAGCTGACCAAGTATTAGACATGTTTGGCGATCACTTTGGGCTTAATATTGTTCATATAGATGCTGAAAATCGTTTCTTAGATGCGATGGCCGGCGAAGCAGATCCTGAAGCTAAGCGTAAAATTATTGGTCGGGTGTTTGTTGAAATCTTCGACGAAGAATCAAAGAAATGCGCTAATGCTAAATGGTTAGCACAAGGCACTATTTACCCTGACGTGATTGAATCAGCGGGCAGTGCAACCGGTAAAGCGCATGTGATTAAGTCGCACCACAATGTGGGCGGATTACCAGATGATATGAAGATGGGCTTAGTTGAACCATTACGTGAATTATTTAAAGATGAAGTGCGTAAAATTGGTTTAGAGTTAGGCCTGCCTTATAATATGCTTTATCGCCATCCATTCCCTGGGCCTGGTTTAGGCGTGCGCGTATTGGGTGAAGTGAAAAAAGAGTATTGTGATTTATTGCGCAGTGCAGATGCCATCTTCATTGAAGAATTGCATAAAGCAGATTTATATAACAAAGTCAGTCAAGCTTTTACTGTATTTTTACCGGTTCGTTCTGTTGGCGTAATGGGTGATTGCCGGAAATATGATTGGGTTGTATCGCTTCGCGCCGTGGAAACCATAGACTTTATGACCGCGCATTGGGCACATTTACCCTATGATTTCTTAGGCCATGTTTCAAACCGAATTATCAATGAAGTCGACGGTATTTCACGCGTTGTTTATGATATTTCAGGTAAGCCACCTGCTACAATTGAATGGGAATAACCCAGTAGGGTTACACCTAGTTTGAAGTAAAAAAAGACGCTGCGGCGTCTTTTTTATTTGCTAGAATAGCCGCGTATGACAATTACCTAGGTTTTATAGAGTGACAGATACCCCAAAAAAACACGTTTCCAGCGATACTTGCCCACTTTCTAATGCGCACAATGAGAAATCGAATCAGCTTCAGCGCGCCATTGATGAAAAGTGGATGCGTTTAGCGATGCAACTTGCCGAGCAAGCTGAGCGAGAAGGCGAAGTACCTGTTGGTGCCGTGTTGGTTAAAGACGATGTGTTAATTGCCAGTGGCTGTAATTTAAGTATTGTAAATCATGATCCAACGGCTCATGCCGAGATGGAATGTATTCGCCAAGCAGGCAAGGTGTTAGAGAACTATCGTATGCTCGACACCACTTTATATGTCACGTTAGAGCCTTGTACTATGTGTGCAGGTGCGATGATCCACAGTCGAATTGCGCGGATAGTCTATGGTGCAGATGATTTAAAAACGGGTGCAGCAGGTAGCGTGATCGATTTATTAGCACATCCAGCCTTTAATCATCAACTTGAAGTCACTTCTGGCGTGCTAGCAGATCAATGTGCGCAGCAATTAAGTGCGTTTTTTAAGCGCCGCCGTGCAGAAAAAAAAGCACTCAAACAGTTAGTGAGAAAGTCGACTGATTGAGTGGCATGCTTTTATGGGGCTAATATGGCATTATTCTTCAATTTGTGTCAGTAAAAAATGGGCGCGAATGCGATTTCGAATGCGGTTTTTGTGTACTTTAAGCATGACTCGACGACGTGACATGGTATTGCTTATAGCTCTTCTTCTCATAACCGTGATCCCTTAATATTGGCTAACTTCACCGAGGTACTGATAAATAACACATTTTAGCAGTATGCTTTCTAACGATATATTCTGCTTATAATACCCTATATTAGTGACGATTATCCGTCAGGATTATGACGAAAAACGGTTGCGCACATTTATCAGTCTGCCGATACATGAACATCGGTTGAGATTTCTTCTGCAATGACGTTAATTTGTTCAGTATCTTCAATAACCTCTAACTTTTTAGTTTGATTATCGACCCAGACTAAGGTGTCATAATAGCGACGGATACTGTCGACATAATGAACCGCTTCACTGCCGCGAGCATAGCCATAGCGCGTCTGCTTGTAATATTTAGATTGTTGTAGCAAAGGTAATACTTTTTTGACATCACGCCATGCACTGGGATCCATTCCCATTGACTCTGTTAATCGCCGCGCATCTTCAACATGGCCTAAACCGATATTATAAGAAGCCATTGCGAACCAAATTCGTTGAGCCTCAGGAATAGTGTCTGGCAATCTCTCTATCATATCTTTTAAATAAAATGCGCCACCACGTATGCTTTGCTCTGCATCTAAGCGATCATCAACACCGACATAAGCGGCTGTAGGTTGGGTCAGCATCATCATACCTCTAACCCCCGTAGGAGAACGAGCTCTAGGGTTCCAGTGTGATTCTTGATAACTGGCAGCCGCTAATTTACGCCAATCTAACTCGCCGGAATACTGTTCGAAAAAACTGCGGTATTCGGGGAGAATATTGTCAATTGCGCGGATAAAAGCGCGAGTATCGACATAGTCAAAACGTTTTACATGGCCAAAATATTTTTCGTTTAAGTGCTCAAGCGTACCCGCACGTCTTTCTTTATGCCAAAAAGCCAGTAACTGACTCATTAAACGATCGCTGTTTTTAGGCGGCAATAGCCACACCACTTCGACTTTTTCTTCTAAAATCATTCCTGCGCGTAATTCGGGTAAAAATCGCTGGTTGATCAATAAACTATTTGAATCTGAAATGGTGTAGTTCAGTTCACCGTTGGCAATTAATGCAAACAGCTCTTCATTATCTTTGTTGTTGACTTGGTTCCACATCAACTCCGGATAGTCTTTCTGCAGTTTGGTTAAGGTATTGACTGAAGATGAGTTAGCCATGACGGTAATTTCACCCGACAGAGTGCTAATGTCCTTAGGCTCCGGGGTGCCTTCCTTATAAACCAATACTTGATTGACTTTATATAAGCTAGGTCCGAGTTTAAATTGTTGACCGCGGTTTGGGGTTTTAGCAATACCAGCAGCGATAATATCAATTTTATTTTCTTTTAATGCGGCAAATAATTGTTTGCGATTGGTGTACGGGATCATCTTTAGGGGGAGGGCTAAATAATCAGCAAAACGCTGCGCCATTTCAAAATCGAATCCGCTTTCACCCAGTTCTGAATTAAGATAAATCTGTGGGCCATAGAGTGTCCCTACCTTTAATACGGTACGCTTAGGTGCAGGTGCTGCAATATCAACTTTATGAATATCAACAGGTTGACAGGCAGATAGTATCCCGCAAAGTAAAATGATGAGTAAGGTTTTGATCATATTTATTAATTGGTTATCTTAAGTTGTTTCGTTAATGTCACGAGAGTAATACGTAAGAAACAAATGTAATACCGATTGAATAGCCTTTAAATATGTAGGGGAGATAGCGTCTTTTTTGCTTACTTTATCAGGTGTTTTCCTAAACGCCTATAGTTGAGCAAATAAGCAGCATTTGGTGGTTGTTTTTTGTTAAAAGGTAAAGTGTTTATGTTATTCATTTTAGCATTACTTGAATGGGATATTTTCCCTATCAGGAAACACTGTTTTCACCGGTGCTTAAAGGTGATTTGTAGTGTGCAATTCCCTATAATAGCGCCAATTCTGACCCTGCTATTATATTATAAGGTGAATAGACGTGATTGAGATCATTCGCGGAGCCCCAGCACTATCTGCATTTAGAGTTCAAAAACTCATGGAGGCGTGCCAAACTGCAGCGCTTCCAGTATCTCAAATTTATGCTGAATATGTTCATTTAGCCAATTTGAGTGAACCACTAGATGAAAATGAGCGTCTACAGTTAGAAACCATTCTTACCTACGGGCCGGCAATTGAGTCCCATGCTCCACAAGGTACCCTGTTATTTGTTACTCCCCGTCCTGGTACTATTTCTCCTTGGTCATCTAAAGCAACCGATATTGCCCATAATTGTGGTTTAGGCAAAGTTAACCGTCTTGAGCGTGGTATTGCTTATTATGTTGAATCACCAACGTTAACCCTAGAGCAACAAAAACAGCTGCAAGGCTTATTGCATGACCGCATGGTTGAAGTCATGCTGCCTGCGTTTGAAGCCGCAGAAGTGTTATTTTCCCATACACAACCGGCAAAATTTAGCAGTGTCAATATTCTTGCTGAAGGCCGCCGCGCACTTGTAGAGGCAAACATTAACTTAGGCCTGGCACTAGCTGATGATGAAATTGACTATTTAATTGAAAATTTTGTTCGGTTAAAGCGTAACCCGAATGACATCGAATTAATGATGTTTGCTCAAGCAAACTCAGAACATTGTCGTCATAAAATTTTTAATGCTGATTGGACCATCGATGGCGAAGTACAGCCAAAATCCTTGTTCAAAATGATTAAGAACACCTTTGAAGTGACCCCAGATTATGTATTATCAGCCTACAAAGATAATGCCGCGGTGATGACGGGTTCGGTTGCGGGTCGTTTTTTCCCTGATCCCGATGGTGTTTACAACTATCACACTGAACCAATGCATATATTGATGAAAGTTGAAACTCACAATCATCCGACTGCCATTAGTCCATATCCAGGTGCTGCCACCGGTTCAGGTGGTGAAATCCGCGATGAAGGCGCTACCGGCCGAGGCTCTAAACCTAAAGCAGGCTTATCCGGATTTACGGTATCTAACTTAAAAATCCCTGGGTTTGTGCACCCATGGGAAGGGGATTACGGTAAGCCAGATCGAATCGTCACCCCACTTGAAATTATGCTTGAAGGCCCACTAGGTGGCGCGGCATTTAATAATGAATTTGGTCGTCCTGCTATTAACGGTTATTTCCGTACTTACGAGCAATTAGTCTCTAGCCACAATGGGGTTGAAGTGCGCGGTTATCACAAGCCGATTATGATTGCCGGTGGCTTAGGTAATATTCGTGAAGAACATGTTCAAAAGGGCGAAATCACCATTGGCGCTAAGCTAATTGTGCTTGGCGGACCAGCAATGAACATAGGTTTAGGTGGCGGCGCTGCATCTTCTATGGCATCAGGTCAGTCTAACGAAGATTTAGATTTTGCTTCTGTACAACGTGAAAATCCAGAAATGGAGCGTCGTTGTCAGGAAGTGATTGATCGTTGCTGGCAGTTAGGTGACACCAACCCGATTCAATTTATTCACGACGTGGGCGCGGGTGGATTATCAAATGCGTTCCCTGAGTTAGTTAATGACGCCGATCGCGGCGGGGTATTCAATTTACGTAATGTTCCCTCTGACGAACCAGGCATGAGCCCGCTTGAAATTTGGTGTAATGAATCACAAGAGCGTTATGTATTATCGGTCGCGCCAGAGAACTTACAACAGTTTGCTGATATTTGTGCCCGTGAACGTGCTCCATTTGCGGTAGTTGGTGAAGCGACTGCAGAGATGCATTTAACGCTTGCCGACAGTCACTTTAACAACAAGCCGATTGATTTACCGCTTGAAGTGTTATTAGGTAAAGCGCCTAAAATGAGCCGTGATGTAGTGTCTACAAAAGCAATATCACCTGCGTTAGATCAAACTAAGATTGAGCTAAAAGACGCGGTTAAGCGCATTTTAACCTTGCCAACCGTTGCAGATAAAACCTTCCTTATCACCATCGGTGACCGCTCTGTGACAGGCTTAGTTAACCGCGACCAAATGGTTGGCCCATGGCAAGTGCCCGTTGCCGATTGCGCGGTAACGGCATCAAGTTATGACAGTTACTGCGGCGAAGCGATGTCGATGGGTGAGCGTACGCCACTAGCCTTACTCGACTTTGACGCCTCTGCCCGTATGGCCGTTGCCGAATCGATTATGAACATTGCCGGTACTGATATCGGCTCGTTCAAGCGCATTAAGCTTTCAGCTAATTGGATGTCGCCAGCGGGTCATCCAGGCGAAGATGCGGGTTTATACCAAGCGGTTAAAGCGATTGGTGAAGACCTTTGTCCCGAACTCGGTATTACGATTCCTGTCGGTAAAGACTCTATGTCAATGAAAACCGCATGGGAAGATAATGGTACTCACAAATCCGTCACATCACCTATGTCGTTAGTCATCACCGCTTTTGGTGTGGTGCAAGACATTCGTAAAACGGTAACGCCACAGCTTTGTAGTGATAAAGGTGACAGTGCATTATTAATGCTCGACTTAAGCAATGGCCAAAACCGTCTAGGGGGTTCTTGTTTAGCACAGGTTTATAGTGAGTTAGGCGATATTGCACCCACATTAGATAAAACGGCTAACTTAGCGGGCTTCTTTGAAGTGATGCAGCAATTAGTAGCTGAGCAAGCTGTGATGGCTTATCACGATCGTAGTGATGGCGGCTTATTTACCACCTTAGTGGAAATGGCATTTACGGGTAATACCGGCTTAGTAATTGATTTAGCCAGCTTGAATGGTACTGATTTAGAACGTTTATTTAACGAAGAACTTGGTGCCGTTATTCAAGTCAGCGCCACTGATGCCAAAGCCATTGCCGCGCAATTTGAAGCTAAAGGCGTAACGTGTCATCACATTGGTGGCCTACAAGCGGCAGACAAGATTAGCATTCACGATGGTGAGCGAGTGATATTTGCTGATAGCCGTACGGCGCTGCGTACCTTGTGGTCAGAAACCACCTACCGCATGCAAGCGCTACGTGACAACCCAGAATGCGCCCGTGAAGAGTATGAACTTAAACAACAAGCTGATGCGCCAGGATTAACGGTTAAATTAGGCTTTAATCCTAGTGAAGATGTTGCTGCACCTTATATTCTTAAAGGCGCTGCCCCTAAAATGGCTATTTTACGTGAGCAGGGTGTTAACTCTCATGTTGAAATGGCAGCCGCTTTTGACCGTGCCGGTTTTGAGACGCGTGACGTGCATATGTCAGACATCTTATCTGGGCGTATTAGCCTTGAAGAGTTCCAAGGCCTTGTGGCTTGTGGTGGGTTCTCTTATGGTGACGTGTTAGGTGCTGGTGAAGGTTGGGCAAAATCAATTTTGTTCAATGATCGCGCTCGTGATGAGTTTAGTCGTTTCTTCGAGCGTGACTCAAGCATTGCCCTTGGTGTGTGTAATGGTTGTCAGATGTTATCTAACTTGAAAGAAATCATTCCAGGCAGTGAACATTGGCCGCGTTTTGTACGTAACCGCTCGGAGCGTTTTGAAGCACGATTCAGTTTGGTTGAAGTGCAACAAAATCCATCGGTATTTTTTGATGGCATGGTAGGTTCTCGTATGCCTATCGCGGTATCCCATGGTGAAGGCTTAGTTGAATTTGCTAATGCCCAAGCGTTAGCCAATGCTGAAGCATCGGGCACTATTGCATTACGTTACGTTGATGGTCATGGTCAAATTGCCACTCAGTACCCAGAAAATCCCAATGGTTCAGCCAATGGCTTAACCGGTATTTGTACTACTGATGGCCGTGTGACGATTATGATGCCGCACCCTGAACGCGTGTTTAGAACCGTTGCCAACTCATGGCACCCTGATAACTGGGGTGAAGACAGCCCGTGGATGCGCATGTTCCGTAATGCTCGAGCGAAAATTGGTTAAGCAGTAGTGATTATTATACTCATCATATTAAGCTCATGAACTCTTTCACTCGAAAGCGCTGATAGGTAAAATGTGGGGATCAAGGGTATAGGAATAGAGCGCCTGCGGCTGCTAGGACGACCTGCGGTCTTCAAGGACGCTACGCTTCTAGGTTCTAGGGCGGACTTCGTCCTGCTAGGAAACGATAACAAGCGATAACAAGCGAACGCTGCGCTCACGGATAGAGCGGTCTAGGGTCGCTTCGCTGCTAGGGTCTAGGAATAGAGCGCCTGCTGCTAGGACGACCTGCGGCCTTCGAGGACGCTACGCTTCTAGATCCTAGGACCTAAAACCTAGGGCCTAAAACCTAAAACCTAGAAGGAGCGAAGCACCGCCCTCTGGCGAGCTTGCGAGTTCCTAGAATCTATCAGTCGCGAAGCGACGCTCTCGGTAAGGCGTCACCATTCTCTTCAATCACTGCCTGTTTCAGTTATCCTACGGGAGCGCTGAAACGAGCATATTGAAGTGGTTTGGGTATACAACGCAGGATCAGTTACCGCAAGTCATGATGTTTTCAAGCAGATTATTTGCCTAGTCAACGCTACTCCCACTGCGATCTTCGACAATGAGCCTCTCTGATTTTAGCCAATAATAACCCCATCACAAGGATGGGGTTAATAAGCTGCTGTTGCCAAGGTGGCTAAAAAAACAACTTCAACGAGCAGATAATATTTTGCGCTAACAAAACATCAAATCAAATAGTTAAGCTTATTTCATTTCATGAGCCGTATACATTTCAACAAAAACACGTTTGTATAACTTGGCAATATGTTGGTAAAACTGAGTCATAGCACATTCTCTTTAGGTTAGGTCACTGGAATTAAGACGACGACCCATCGTACAACCACGTTCGTTTTCTTAACTGTGTCTAAATTATACAGTTGCTCAAATTTTCTCTCAAACTAATAAAAATTATATTTGTCATTAGTTAATCTAATCAATATATTTTAAGTTATTTTTTTATGTTAACTTTATTTTGTATAAAGCCATGTTAATTATAATTATTTTTATTTTTACTATTATTATCAATATTAAATTATTTGACTCAATATTAGATAATTGTTAATTTAATCACTTTAATTAACAATGCGAATGAGTGATGAATTTTATCATGGTATCCATAAACGCATTTTACATTCCTAGCAATTAAGCGGTTTTTGTCAATATCTCAAATAGAGGAGAGGAATAGATGCGTTAATATCATCAAATTTAATGCGGCAATTTTGTTTAAAAGTGTGATCAATCTGACAAAAAAAGGATTAAAAATAAGAGTGGTATTTTCGCTAACGGACTGATTTTTTAAGTCAAAAAAATATTCATGCAAAAAATCTTATGTTTGTCACATTATTGAGTAAAAAAGATGATCAATCTAAAGCCTATGGCGTAAGATAAAGGGCGTTAAAGATTGGGCTTGAAAACATAGGCAAACAGGTTAATTTATCATTTTGAACACTTTGGTGAGTTGTCTACTGCTTCAATAATACCGTTTTCAGGTATACATCATCATTATGGCAGCCGGGTGTTGCTGTGTCGTATTTGGTCGTACTGAAGTAAGGAGTCGCCAATGATTATCGAAGAGGTCGTTGAGCTATCGCGTTATCAATTTGCGTTTACAGCCATGTATCATTTTCTATTTGTTCCACTCACTCTAGGTTTAGCCTTTATCCTTGCCATTATGGAATCACTGTATGTGATGACCAATAAGCAAGTCTATAAAGACATGACTAAATTTTGGGGAAAATTGTTTGGGATTAACTTTGCAATAGGTGTGACGACGGGGCTCGCAATGGAGTTCCAGTTTGGCACAAACTGGTCATATTATTCTCATTATGTCGGGGATATCTTTGGTGCCCCACTTGCCATTGAAGGTTTAATGGCATTCTTCCTTGAGTCGACGTTAGTCGGGATGTTCTTTTTTGGTTGGGATCGTTTCAGCAAGCGCCAACATTTAGCAGTCACTTGGCTCGTTGCCATCGCCTCTAATATGTCAGCCTTATGGATATTGATCGCCAATGGTTGGATGCAAAACCCTGTGGGTTCGGTGTTTAATTATGAAACCATGCGAATGGAAATGACCGATTTTGCCGCTCTGGTGTTTAACCCTGTTGCACAAGTTAAGTTTGTCCACACTGTCGCATCTGGTTATGTTGCCGGTGCCATGTTTGTGTTATCTATTAGCGCATACTACATATTGAAAGGCCGTGATTTACCTTTTGCTCGTCGCTCATTTGCTATTGCAGCAAGCTTTGGTATGGCATCTATTTTATCGGTCATCGTGTTAGGCGATGAGTCAGGCTATGAAGTGGGTGAAGTACAGCGGGTAAAATTGGCAGCGATTGAAGCTGAGTGGGAAACTGAGCCTGCACCAGCAGCCTTTACCTTGGTAGGATTGCCTAATCAAGAGACCATGGAAACCGATTACGCCATTAAAATCCCCTATGCGATGGGTATTATTGCCACTCGCTCTTTAGATACAGAAGTGACGGGTATTAAGGAGCTTGTAAGCGATCACGAAGTGCGTATTCGTAACGGTATGGTGGCGTATGCACTGCTTGAAAAACTACGTGCAGGCGATAAATCGGCAGAGGTTAGAGCGCAATTTGAAGCAACTAAAGTTGATTTAGGTTATGGCTTCTTGCTTAAGCGTTATACCGATAAAGTGGTTGATGCTACCGAAGAGCAAATTATAGCAGCGTCTTATGACTCTATTCCTACTGTGGCGCCGATGTTTTGGACCTTCCGTATCATGGTTGGCGCTGGGGTGATTATGTTATTAGTGTTTGCTGCCGCCTTCTGGCAAAGCACTCGTCACCAAATTGCCGAGAAAAAATGGCTACTGCGTGCTGCGCTTTACAGTTTGCCACTTCCTTGGGTTGCCATTGAATGTGGTTGGTTTGTGTCAGAATTTGGTCGTCAACCTTGGACCATTTCTGAAGTACTACCCACCTTTATGTCGGCGTCAAGTTTAACGACGACGGATCTGTGGTTTAGTATTATTTCAATTACGGTGTTCTATACCATTCTGTTGGTGATAGAAGCTTACTTGATGTTTAAGTTTGCTCGCCTTGGCCCAAGCAGCTTAAAAACTGGTCGTTACCATTTCGAAACCCAAGATGCTTAAGCGGAGGACCTGATTATGTTTGATTATGAAGTATTAAGATTTGTCTGGTGGGCACTAATTGGCGTGCTACTTGTTGGTTTTGCTGTCACCGATGGATTTGACATGGGCGTGGGCATGTTATTACCGATTATTGGTAAAGACGATACCGATCGCCGTCTTATGATTAACACCATCGCGCCACATTGGGACGGTAACCAAGTATGGTTAGTAACCGCGGCTGGTGCCTTGTTTGCTGCTTGGCCTATGGTTTACGCAGTATCGTTTTCGGGCTTTTATGTGGCAATGATGCTAGTGCTTTTTGCATTATTTTTGCGCCCAGTCGGCTTTGATTATCGCTCTAAAATTGAAGACCCAAGATGGCGCAAGTCTTGGGACAGGGCATTATTTGTCGGCAGTTTTGTGCCACCGTTAATCATTGGCGTGGCATTTGGTAACTTGCTTCAAGGTGTGCCATTTAACTTTGATGAATATTTACGTGCCACTTATCATGGCGGTTTCTTTGGTTTATTAAATCCGTTTGGTTTATTAGCCGGTCTTATCAGTGTATCGATGTTTGTGATGCAAGGGGCTTCATGGTTACAAATGAAGACTGAAGGCGAATTAAGAGTCCGCAGTGTTAAGGTATCGCAAGTTTGTGGTGGTCTATTATTTGTCCTATTTGCTGCCGCAGGCGTTTGGTTAATTAACGGTATTGATGGATATGTGCTTACCTCAGCACTTGATCTTGCTGGTCCGTCCAACCCTGCCACCAAAACGGTTGCGATTGAAGCGGGTGCTTGGTTAACTAACTATGATAAATATCCTCTTACGATGTTGTTTCCGGTATTAGGCTTGCTAATGCCAATATTAGTGATTTTAGCCAGTCACTTCAATCGCAGTGGATTTGCGTTCTTGTTTAGTTCGCTTGCTGTGGCTTGTGTGATTTTTACTTGTGGTGCTGCGATGTTCCCATTTGTTATGCCTTCATCATTAGAGCCTAATGTCAGCTTAACCATGTGGGATGCTACCGCCAGTCAAATGTCACTTAAAGTGATGACAGTTGCCGCTATTATCTTCGTACCGACAGTATTAAGTTATACTATTTGGACTTATTACAAGATGTTCGGCCGCTTAAATCGTGAGTTTATTGAAAACAATAAAAACTCACTTTACTAAATTAAGGAGCAACGTCTATGTGGTATTTTGCGTGGATTTTAGGGGTGTTGTTAGCGTGTGCATTCGGTATTATCAATGCGTTATGGCTTGAAAATACTGAAAATATGGATCGTAATAACGAACTCTAAAGTTATATCGTTCGATAAAAAAACCGCTTTAGTTATAAAGCGGTTTTTTATTGGGCGTAAAACTAAAACTAAAACTCAACGTAGATAGACTGTTGATGGGCCACTATGGTTAACACATGCCTAGGCTTTACCATGAGATAGCCAGAGTCATTCCTGTTATCAATGACAGTTTGGTCGTCAATAATGTGTCTATAGCAAGTCAGTTAAGCGATGATAGCGGGGGAAAGGGCTGGAGAATAAACGGGATGAGAGATAAATAAACGCCGTTGAATGACTCAGAGTTCAAGTCTGTAATCTCATACTTGAACTCTGATCATATAACATGACGATTTTATGCGTCAGTAGCGCGCCTATAGCAAGTCAATATGTGCAAATGGCTGTATTTTATTAATTTACGATCCCTAATTGAGATTAAATACAGCTATCTGTTGTTTAATACTGACCGCAAGCGCGGTTAATTGCTCTGCATCACTCACCGCTTTTGTGGCTCGTTCATCACTATTTTGTGCCAGCGTAGCGATAGTATGTAAGTTGTGAGACACCTCATCTGCCACTGTGCTTTGCTGTTTGGTGGCACTGGCTATACTGGATGAAAATATCGCCATTTCGCCGATATTCTGATTAATCTGACTGAGTTGGTTATTAACAGTATTAGCTTGTTCAGCTGACGATGCCCCCAATTGCTGGCATTGGTTCATTTGTGTGGCGGTGTATTTTACTTGTTGTTGTAATGTGCTGATAGTCGAGCTTATTTCACTAATTGAACGCTGCGTTCTTTGTGCCAGTGAGCGTACTTCATCAGCAACAACCGCAAAACCACGGCCTTGTTCACCCGCTCTGGCGGCTTCAATCGCGGCATTCAAGGCGAGTAAGTTGGTTTGTTCTGCAATACCATTAATGACCTCTGTCACTAGACTAATAGCTTGGCTCTCATTGCTGACACTTTCAATATTTTTTTGACTTTGAATGAGTTGCTCACTCAAGGATTGAAGCGCTGTAACCTCTTGGGTTAACTGAGCATGTCCTTGAGCGGATGCGCTATCAATTTCTTGCGCTTGTTGGGCTCCTTGACTGGCATTTTGTGCCACATCTTTAATCGAAGAAGACATTTCTTCGATAGCGGTCGCAATTTGCTCTGTTTGGTTTAACAGTGCCTTTGCCTCATTACCATTCAATTTTGACGTTTCTTGACTAAGGTTTGCTTGGGTTTCTAAGCTGATGACAGACTGTTTTAATAACTCAATTAATTCAGCTAAATTAGCCGCCATTTTGGTGACACTTATAGTGATGTGGTCAACTTCATTGCGACTGTCTTCGGGGCATTGGACAAAACTTTGCGAAAGATCGCCTTGGCCTAATTTAGCGATTTGGCCCTGTAGGAGCTTTAATGGCTTCATGGCACGATTAATCACAGTAAACAATAAAATGGAAATAAACACTATCCCAAGTAACGCCAATATTGCGTTGGTTTTTAACATTGCTACGCTTTCATTACTTAATTGTTTTTCGGGAACAAAACCGACCAAAGTCCAATTCCAACCGGGAATATTGACTGAATGAGAATACATCTGTTGATCAGACAATGAGGTGTAAACCCAGCTGCCTCTATCCGTAAGGGCCTTTTCAAGTGATAGACCATCAAACAATGCTTCATCAAAAGGCGCTTGGGTGTTTAATTCACGATGAGAGATCACGTAATTATCGGCATTACGGATAATGGCATAAGAGCCTGATTCTTCAAGTGTCAGCTGTTTAAGCGAGCTTTGAATTTGTTCAACCGATTGGGTGATATCAAAACCGATAAAAAGGATAGCGTTGACTTTACCGCTTTCATCTTTTAACGGACGATAAATGGTCATGTAGTCTTTGCCAAAAAGCTTGGCATAACCTTCAAATTCTTCACCGTTAATCAACCCCTGATAACCTGGGTGATTGACACCCAAATAAGTGCCTAATGCACGGTTACCGTCTGTTTTTTTCAGCGATGTTGACACGCGAACAAAATCATCATTATCGCGAGCAAATATCGTGGCAACTCCGCCGGTAAGTTGTGAAAAACGATCGACGTTATTGTTTGAATTATTAACTTGCTCATTATCATGGACCAGTACAGGAGTCTTAACCCCTAACACTTCAACGCTGCGATCTTCTATTGAGAATGTTCCTGGATATAAGGTGCGAAGAATATCGGCATTTCGTCTGGCTAAGGACTGCATACTGTTGTACTGCAGTTCAATTAAATGAGCATTACTCTGCATTTGCGACTTGATGGCTTGAATCGCTTTGTCATGTAATACAGTGGTTGCCGATAGATAGGAAAACCAAGACATGGCGCTAAAGATAATGATAGATAACAATATGACAAGAGAGGCTATTTGTTTTGATATAGGCCAGTTTTTATAATTCATATACTCTTTCTTATAATTATATTGATGATTAATCTAGAATATACCCGTGATCATTGAAAATGCTTGATTTTGTCCCAAATGGGATCATCATAGCCCTATGAAACAAATTACACTC
>NZ_JBEOPP010000071.1:0-19533 GCF_040310185.1 Shewanella sp. T24-MNA-CIBAN-0130
TGTTTTCGTTATAACTGATCTGATCGACTGATATAAATAAAGTTCAATTGAAGCCTAATTTATTTGTGTATAAGAGTCAGATCCTGACACAGGGGGACTCGGAGAATTGAGGCCTAGAGTAATCTAGGCCTCTTGATTGGTGATAAGGGTGGTAATTCAATGTTTATCTAAGAGCGGTTATGTCGAACAGCAAGAGCCTCAGGCTGATACAATTAAAACGTTGATGTATTACATCTTAACGATGGCTTTTGTTACTTTAAAAGTCCGCACTTCGTTAGGTTCTAAGTAAATAACCGTGCCTTTTTCTGTTGCTGATATAAACCCTTCTGGACGACAGGTTGCAGGTAAAACATTGGCACCGACAGACTGGTCACCGTTAAACAGAATCCAGCGTGTTGCACTATTAAACTCTGCCGTATTAAATTCAGTTGTAAGCTTATGGTGGTCTGAAATGATCATTTCGAACTTAGCAATATCTACATGTGTAGATAAGTCGTCCATACAATAAACAATTTCAGGATCATACATTTCCTTGTTCTCCAACACACTGATCGGTGCCGAATGTTTCAAGCTATCATTGTAAACGGACCACTGTTTGGTTGGATGAACGTGTGCAGGAACACTTTCACGAAGTTTAATCGCTGAATCTGGAATGTTCTGCGTCATCACTGCTCCCTCGAAGAAAGCAGCGTTAGTATGACACATGTATTGTAACGGCATTTTTGTGGTGGCAAGATTTTGGACCGTCATCGTAATGTCAAAAATACCCGCGTTTTTTTGGAGCAACACTGTTGGTGTTGCGATGTAATGATCACCAAAGCCCATGATGTATTCATAAGATCCCGCTAGTGTTATGCTATTTTCATCAACCATTAACCAGGCATAGTCCATTGATGCGCACGGGAATTCACCGTGAAGGACATGATCATCTTGTGGTGTTGGGCAACCCATTCGAAGTAAACCCGCATGAAATGAGTAGCAACCGTAAGTATTAACAATCTGATCGGCAACCTTGGGTTCGTTAAAGGCATTTTTCATGCATAAATCAACACCCAGAAACTCGGCGTCCCAAATCATTTGCCCCATAAAAGGCAAAATAACCAAATGGCCTTGACTGTTCTTCATCTCAACAGCGTGAACGCCTGAATTATAAATAAAAGTGTTGATTTCAAAATCGTCTGATTTGATAACGTTGGTTTTTTCTTTTTTGAAATGATCTTTGTGTAGAGGAATAGTAAACATGATGTTTTCCTTTAAAGAAAATGACCACCCTATTACAGATGGTCATTATTGACTTTTTACGCGTGTTGTCTAGCCAGTGCTAACGTTGCTTTGTGTTTCTTTTCAGTGGCAAAGTAAGAGAAAATCACCCCGAAACAAATGACGTTAACGATAAAGGATTGCTGCATTCCCACATGGTCAGCAAGTAACCCTTGAATAGCAGGCATTACAGCACCACCAATAATGGACATAACAACAATCGCACCGGCTGTTTCGGTATATTTTGTTTCTACCGATTGCAATGTTGACGCGAAGATAGTCGCCCAACCCGGACCAAATAAAGCCGATACAAAAACAGCAACCCATACCGCACTAAAGTCTGGAGCAAAAGACACATAAAGCAGACACGCTATTCCGATAACAGAATAACCTAGTAGCACGTTTTCTTGTGTTATTTTGGTCATAAGGTAGTTGGCAACACATTTACCGATGAAATAAGCCACAAATGCGTATGCCAAGTAGTTTGCCGCATCGCGCTCTGTCATGTTGCCCATTTCGAGTGCTAGACGAATGGTAAAACTCCACACAGCAACTTGCATACCTACGTAAGCAAACTGAGTAACAATACCATTTTTAAAGCGCTTGTTAGTTGACAGATATTTAATTGTTTCACCAAAAGAGGGCTGTTTAGTTTTACCTTCAGCTCTTGGTTTACAGCTAGGAAACTCAGTGATGGCAATCAAAACAGAGATAACCACCAATACACCCACCAGCCATTTGTAAGGCGTTAACGTGTGTTGTAGCACTTGCTGTTTAAACAGTTCTAGCTCTGTTCCAGATAGGGTTTGCATCATTTCACCAATGTTTACACCTTCTTGAAAAACCAAGTATTTACCCATGAGTATGCCCACGATATAACCAAGTGCATTAAACGTTTGAGAGATATTTAGACGCAATGTGGCACGTTGTGGCTCTCCAATCATTGAAGAGTAGGTATTACAAGACGTTTCCAGAAATGATAAACCAATCGCAATACAGAAAATTGCAGCAAGGAACATTGTATAGGTGGCAGCCGTTGATGCAGGATAGAACATCATGCAACCGCCAATATACAGAACTAAACCAATTAAGATGGCTAATTTATAAGATGATTTCTTGATAACCATAGATGCAGGAATCGCAATCAAAAAATAACCACCATAGAATGCTGATTGAACTAATGCTGATGCGAAGTTTGATAATTCAAAAATAGACTTAAATTGAGTAATAAGAATGTCGTTAAGTGCCGCAGCCGCAGCCCATAATGGGAACACCATTGATAATAGGATAAATTGAAAAATAGGCGTTTTATCCAAATAACCATCTTTATGTTGTTTGGTATTATTTTTAATAAACATATCATTCCTTTGTTATTTAGTTATTGGTCTCAATCTTTATTAGAATTTGGGGATTGATTAGCAATGCGTTGCGACAAACTCGTCGAATTGTTCAATGCTTGGATATGAAGACTGTGTGCCTTTTTCTGTAACGCTCAACCCGGCGAACACCGATGCTTTTTTCATTGATGTTTCTACATCACCGGTATTGCAGTAGAAATGAGAGAAACAACCAATAAATGCATCCCCTGCGCCGCTGCTATCCATCGCATCAACCTTAAGTGGCTCGATCATTTTTTCGATACCGTCTTTGGAGAACCATAAAGAACCTTGTGAACCCAAGGTAACAATAAGGTTCTTTAGCCCTTTATCTAACAGTACTTTCGAAGCTTGTTTAATCTCGTCGATGGTAGAGACAGGTTTACCGGTTAAGATCTCTAGTTCTGTTTCGTTTGGAATGAAAAAATCACATTTACAGGCGTAATCAATTGATAGTTCTGGCACTGCAGGAGCAGGATTTAACAGAACCTTGATACCGTATTTGTTACCAAAATCGATTGCGTAATAGACAGTTTCTAGTGGAACTTCTAATTGAAGTACAATCAAGTCGACATCTTTAAGGGTTTTTTCGGCTCTGTCGATATCTTCAGGTTTAAGGAAGTTATTTGCACCCTTAACAATAAGAATTGAGTTTTGTGACGTCGTAGTATTTACGAATATGGGGGCTACACCCGTGCTGCTATGAGGCACTTTAATCACATACTTAGTATCGATACCGTATGATTGAAAGTTCTGAATGCAAGTGTCAGCGAATGTATCGTCACCCACTTTAGAGAGCATCACCACATTGGATCCCAGCTTAGCAATCGCCACCGCTTGATTTGCCCCCTTACCGCCACGGCCAATACGAAAAGCCGGTGCTTCTAGTGTTTCACCCTCTTTAGGTAATCTATCAACGTAAGTAATTAAATCTACGTTGGTTGAACCTATAACTGCAATTTTCTTCATGTCACGCCCCATGTTATTATTCAAACATATATTATTATCTTAATCCGCACTGTTATCATACGAACATTAAGTGATATTATGTTCGCTTTACTGTGTTTATGGCAACAGATAATACACATAAAAGCGTGATATGGCGTGATACACGTCACTCATTAATGTTATAATTATAACAATTTATTATTTTAATGCGTTCAGTCACAAAACCATAGATCACATTTGTTAATACATTTAACATGTCAGTATTGTATGAATGAGAATTGCAGATATATTTTAAGGCTGAAAAATGATTTCCAAGCGGTTAGAGCGGCTAAGAAGAATGATGTCTTGTTTAGACCACCAAGATAAAATTCATATTAAAGAGCTGGTTAGACTCCTAGAGGTATCTGAGATGACTGTTCGACGAGACCTTAACTCTGACTATGCTTCGAATTTTGGTATAGAGTCTTATGGCGGCTATGTCAGAAAAGAAACCAATAAAAATATATTGAACGTGGAGGCTTCCAGTAGCATGGAAGAAAGTACTAAGTTGATTTCTGAGTTGATTTTTTCTGAAGATGTAGTTTTTTTTGACAGCGGAAAATACAATGGTCAACTAATAGACATGATTAACCAAGACGTTTCATTTACGGGTGTAACAACATCGCTAAACACATTCATGTTTTTGAAATCCAAGCCAAACTGTAAACCCGTACTTTTGGGCGGAAGCTATGACGACCTCAATGACGTTTTTATCTCGCATAACAATGACATTCTGAAATCAATGGTGTATAGCAAATCTTTTTTAACGCCCAATGGGTTACATGACGAATTTGGTGCAACAGTAGAAACTGAATATTGCGCAAGCGTCGCAAAAAGTGTGTTGAGTAGGACGATTGAAAAGTACTTAGTTTGTTCAAACGAATCACTTGATACCGTATCAAAATTTAGTGTCTGTGAGGTAGGTGTATTCAACTACTTCATCTCATTTGAAAATACGTCAAACCCTGTGGTTAGCCAAGGGGGAGGCACACTTTAATTGATGTCCAACCATTGCTTAAATTAGGGTTATCCCAACTTATTCTATCCAACAATGAGTTTAGCTTTACACGTAAATGCCACCCCCCCCACATTATTGTACTGAACATTTACCCTGTTTTTGTTGCACAACACCAATCAATTGTAGGCAATGGAATCTACGTCTTACAAAGAAATTGACCTTGACGGTTTGAAGCTCTGTACCTTGCGCTCATGGACTCGCAAGTTGGAGAAATTACCAAGAGAAGATGCGTGGGCGTGTGCGCTCATCTGTAAAAAGGCACTGAAGGTCTTAACTGTGCTTAATGACCAATATCGCTCAAGAAAAGGAGATATTCACTGCTCTCCACGATTTCGCTTTGATGGCAGGGGTGGTAACAACATTTACCGTCAATTGAAAGATGTGGTGTTAAATACATCAAATCTTGGCGAACTATTAAAGTTTTATTCGAAACACCGTGATATTACATATGAACCCGATGAAATGGATGAGGTGTATCGCTTGCTGAATCCAGTTGTGCCCTCTAAATACAATCCTATTAGAGAGCGAGGAAATGGCAAATTTTACTGGCATTTTTCAACTCACTCACTGAGACGAACCATTGCTCATTTTGTTGTGGGAAATGGCTTAGTGTCTCTGGCTGCTTTGAAACACCAGTTTAAGCACATCAGTCTCTCTATGACGGCTATTTATGCCAGTCATGCAGAAGTATTGGCTGCTAGGGATAGAGAATAAAGAGTGTGATAAATATCACTATCAATGTGATTTTTTATTATTATTTTTTAATAACTTAAGATACATTCATATGTAGGATCTTAAGGGGTCGGTCAGAATATTTATCAATATTTAGCATGAAAAAGGTGTCTTCGTGCCTCATTTATGATCTTATTGGTTCGCCAAAACTAAAAAGTAACTGAAACACGAAGATGACGAACCTTACATTATTAACAGAAAAAATAAGCACTATTTTTAACGCTAAAAAACTATTTCATTTAGCCAGAGAAAAGAAATTTATTCTGCGTGCTCGTCAGATCAACCCCCTGAAGTTATTACTCTCAATCACCAATACTTTAGACTGCCAATCAAAAACTAACCTAGCTGATATCCATCGTAATTATCAACGTATTAGTGGTATGCCAATTAACTACAAACTCTTTCATAATCAGCTCAAAAAGCCTCAATGTAGTGAGTTTTTTAAAAGCTGTTTTGAAAACATAATGCAGCAATGGGTACTTCAATCACTCAAGCTCACATCACTACCAACAGGCGCTAAGCTCCTATTTTCAAGGATAAAATTACATGATGGTTGTTCATTTCAAGTACATGATGGCTTACAGGAAACATATCCTGGCCGCTTTAAGAAGCGCTTCCCCGCTGCGATTGAACTTCACGTTACTATGGATCTATTAAGCGGCAGCATCGATTATTTATCCATCGGTGCAGATACCGAGACAGAAAGGCCGCACGCGCCCAAAGCTACATCATTAAACGGTATGTTATTACTGACGGATGCAGGTTATTTTGATCGAAAAAAGATAATCAGCATTGAGCAACAAGGCGGTTATACCATCACTCAAGCTGCTTGTAGTATTAATCTTATCGTTAAAGCAGCTTATAATTTTCAAGGAAAAATCATAAAATCTGCCGTGGGAAAAAAACTTAACACGTTAAAATTAAAGAATAAAAATAGCACACTAGATTTAAGCGTCCGCTGGTCGGGATATGACTTTGATTTTCGTGTGATCGCCTTTTGGTATAAAAAGAAAAAACGTATTGGCTATTTGGTTACCAATCTAGCCGGAG
The DNA here is from genome assembly GCF_040310185.1 of Shewanella sp. T24-MNA-CIBAN-0130. Lineage (NCBI taxonomy): Bacteria > Pseudomonadati > Pseudomonadota > Gammaproteobacteria > Alteromonadales > Shewanellaceae > Shewanella > Shewanella sp. T24-MNA-CIBAN-0130. The sequence continues at coordinate 6,424 of NZ_JBEOPP010000071.1, forward strand.
AAACAGTTCCAGCCTCAGATGTTGTTGAATTATATCGCCTGAGATGGCAAATATAATGACTCTTTAAAGAGTTAAAATCGTATTGCAACCTAAAGATATTCAGTACAGAGAATAAACCTATTGTCACCATACTTATTTATGCGAGTTTTATTACGGTTTTGCTCAAGCGATTAATGGCTTACAGTACAGAAGCATTGAAATCATGCTTGATATCGACACAAAAAACGGCACGAACTGCCCCGCATTGGCTATCGTTAATGGTAGAAAAAATTAACGTGGGCGTATCACTTAAAGAAGTACTGCGTGAATCCATTGATATGATCGCTAAGCTATGTAAACGAGCCCATCCGAAGCGAGATTTAAAGGATGGACTTTATCAATTTGGTGTAATTTCACTGGTGGATATTTAAGCATTGTTCAAAAAACAGGCTTACGTACCTACATATGAATGTGGTTTAAAAGATAGAAGTTGAACTATGCTGCCGTAAGCTCACATAAGTATGATGAATTTAGCGTGCGACCACACAGTTGTATGATTACATCAATAAATTTTCAACCTCTCTTTCAAATTTCGTGACGCTAAATATTTGTACTGTCTACTACCTTTCTCTTTGCTCTTAATTAGTAAGTTCAGATCTACTAACTTATCCAGATAGCCTCTGGAAGCTGCTGCCGTAACATTGAACTATGTCTGCCATTCCTTAACTGTGAATTCCCGCCCTGCGTCTTCGAGTGCCTTCTTAATAATCGTGATGTGTGCGTGTTTAAACTCTCTAAAGTATGGAGACTTATACAGGTCCAACCTAGTTCTCTCAATCTGTTCAATTTTCTTCTGCATAAACGTTGTGAAACTTTCCAGAGCTCGAATGATAATACCCATATTAAAATCGATGAAATGTGTAAGATCGAACTCATCTACTTCACTCTTAACAAAAGCGCGAGCATATCTGTTCTTAGTGCTTTTAAGTAGCGACGAAATAGAAATGTACTCGAAGTTGTCATAGCCACCCTGTCCGAGACAATTAATGATAATCCATCAATCGATTTTCGCATATCCGTGACACTTGACACTAAATAAACATTGCCTGTCGGTGTCATAGTCGCGCTGCAACCCAATGGTTAATTTGAGTTTGACTGAGTGTTGAAGGGAATTCAACGCGAATACCATTAGGCAATGACAGCACCACAACATTGGTGCCACCATGTTCAAAGACAATAGGCTGAACCTGCTGCTTGGTCTCTTTTGCATTGAGTTTTTGACCCAATTGTGAAGCGTTTGATAGTTGATTTACCGTTCAGAATAAAATTGCTTGATGGGTAATTGGCTTTGTTTGAACTCAGTGAGCATTTGAGTCCAGTGGTCATGTTTTTAGGGTTGATTCATAGTGCCTCCTTTGTGAGAAAGTACTATGACAAAGTCTTATTCTTATTGGTATGTGGAGTTAATTGACCGCTTACGAATAACCGGCTTTTCCTTCTTATATTGCATCAGGCTTTACACTATTTACGAAAAATAGCCATTATTTTAATGCTATTACTTATATTTTTTAGACCAAATTAACCGCTTTAATGAAAATTTCAATTTATCTTAAACAAACCAACCCTTAAAGTAATTTTTTTAACAAATATTATCAATGACTTATATTTACTGATGTAGATTAATATACAAAGTTAAAAATAATCACTCTATAAGTTAAACTTTTTTAACACTTCTTCCGTATGAAACACATCTTTAGGCTCATACCACTTAAGTATGATGATTTAATATATTTTAAGGGTAATGAAATTATAGGTCAGATATTTAGTTTTTATCTAAAAGATAGATTCTGAAACAGATAAAAAACAAGTGTCATATGTCATCTTGTAGTGGACATTTTGACACTAAAAATAATATTCACGCTTTATTTGCAGAGGTTTTAAATGACACACAACTTATCTTCCGGCGATACAGTCGGTATGTCTTTTTGGCTAATATCTATGGCACTTGTTGCTGCCACAGCTTTTTTCTTTGTTGAGCGCGACCGCGTGGCAGGCAAATGGAAAACATCCCTGACTGTGTCAGGGCTTGTTACGCTAATTGCGGCAGTGCATTATTTTTACATGCGCGATGTTTGGGTCGCTACCGGTGAATCACCAACAGCATTTCGATACATTGACTGGTTGTTGACCGTACCACTACTGATGGTAGAGTTTTATTTGATTCTATCTGCAGTTGCTAAAGTTCCTGCTGGTGTTTTCTGGCGTTTACTTATCGGTTCTATTGTTATGTTGGGCTTCGGTTACGCTGGTGAAACCGGATTAATGAGTGCGAAAATAGCATTTTGGCCATCAATGGCAGCTTGGGGCTTCATAATCTGGGAAATATTTAAAGGTGAAGCAAGCCGGATTAATGCTGGATTAGCAAATCCTCATGTACAAAAAGCCTATAAAACAATGACGCTTCTGGTCACAGTTGGTTGGGCTATTTATCCACTAGGTTATTTTGTGGGTTATTTCACGAATGGCGCAGACGCCGGTACTATGAATATTATTTATAACGTAGCCGACTTCTGGAACAAAATAGCTTTTGGTGTTGTTATCTGGGCAGCGGCAGTCGCTGACACAGACTCAAAACAAGCATCATCGATTAAAACAAGCTAGATAGACTAAAAAATTGGGAGAGTCGATTTCTGACTCTCCTTTTTAAAAAGTAAAATAATAAAGTAATCATTTATAGGTTACATATTTTAAGGGTACTAATAATGTTCCCAACAAACACAAATAATGTTCTAACATTGAAAAACTTGGATGCCTTTTATAAGGATGAAATGCCAAATTCAAACAGTCGTCTAACTGAGGCAGCTAGATATCATTTTAAAAATCCAGGGAAATCTTTTCGAGCGCAGCTTGCATTATCAAGTGGTGCAGCACTAGGTCTAAACGAGCATGACAATTTACATTGGGCAGCAGCTTGCGAGCTATTGCATAACGCATCACTAATACACGATGATATTAGCGACTCTAGTACTCATCGGCGCGGTCAAGAAAGTATTAATAAGCATTTCGGTTCTGATATGGCTTTATGTTTGGGTGATTGGATGGTCGCTAAAGCTTTTGAGCTAGCTTCTAGAAATAGTGGTTACGGCGGTCCACTTGTCGGACTACTTGCCCAATCTATGCAGGAAACATGTAGTGGTCAAATATCAGATATCACTCAGCGTCAGTGTGCTGAATTAGACGAGTGGCAACGAATTGCTAAAGGTAAAACAGCACCGCTTCTAATTGCTCCAATTAAAGGAGCTGCTTTAGCCGCAGGCTTCAGTAGCAATTTAGACAGTTTAAAATCTCTAGAAACCCTAGTGGGTTTCTGTGGTCTTGCTTATCAAGGTCGTAACGACATCGATGATATTGTGCCATCAAGCCATCGATCAAGTGATCTAGACGGGCGAAAACCCAACTTGGTCATTAGCTTATTCGCTCAAGAAGCTCTAGGTCGAGATAATTTTAATGCCTGGTACATGTCCAGCGATAATTTGTTATTAACGCATTGGCAACGACGTATCGCCTCGAGTGAAGCGATTCTACAAGCTAATGAATTTGTTGATTACTGGTTAGTAAAAGCAGAGCTGCTTGTTAATCGGTTGCCCACCCAACTTCAGCCAGTGGCTTGTGGATTGGTTGCATCAGTAAAACAAAAAATAGTGATTAAATATCAGGGGTGGTCCGGTTGAATTCAAAAATAAAGGTAACCGATAAAACAGCAGTAGTGATTGGTGCAGGTTTCGCTGGCATAGCTACTGCTTTAAGGCTAAGAGCTTTAGGGTATCAGGTAACATTACTTGAGCGACTCGATAGTTTAGGTGGTAGGGCTCAGGTCTTTGAGCGTGGTGGGTATCGCCATGATGCGGGTCCAACGGTTATAACCGCACCTTTTTTATTCGATGAGTTATTTGAACTCTTTGATGAAAAAATTGAGGAACACTTAGAATTTGTTCCTTTGGATCCTTTCTATCGCTTTCATTTTGCCGACGGCAGCCAATTTGACTATTGCGCTAGTATCGAAGATACGCTAACTGAGATAAGACGCTTTAGTCCCGAAGACGCAGATGGCTATTTAAAGCTTCTAGATAAATCTAAAAAGGTTTATGACGTAGCGTTCAAAAAACTTGTTCACAGGCCTTTTACCCATGTTTGGGATATGGTCAGACAGATCCCCGCTCTGCTGATCTTAGAATGTTACAAAACTGTTTCACAGATGGTAAATAATCATTTAAAGCATCCTTTGATACGCCAAGCATTTTCAATACATCCTTTATTGGTGGGTGGAAACCCGTTTAAAACTACAGCTATTTACACCTTAATTCATTACCTAGAACGCCGCTGGGGGGTATTTTTCTGTATGGGTGGCACCGGAAAGTTGGTTGATGAATTAGGTGCACTTATGGAGCGCCAGAGTATCGATATTTTACTCAATGCTGATGTAGATGAAATTATTGTTACCAACAATACTGCTACTGGAGTTCGACTGAATAACAACCAGACAATTAATGCTGACTTAGTGGTTTTTGCTGGAGATCCTGAGACTTGCTATCGACATCTACTGCCTAAAATCAAACTTAGCCTGCCCAAAATTAAGAAACAGTATAGCATGGGGCTTTATGTGCTTTATTTTGGTACTAAAAAATTATATCCAGATGTAGCTCATCACAGCATTTGGATGGGTCCTCGTTTTAAAGAGTTACTCTCCGAAATTTTCGATGATAAAAAGATGAGTGAAGATTTTAGTTTGTATGTACATCGCCCTACTGCGACAGATAAAAGTTTTGCGCCAGAGGGATGTGAATCTTTTTATGTCTTATGTCCGGTACCTAATTTACAAGGTAACGTAGATTGGAGCACCCAAGCAGAAGTATTGCGCGATCGTATTGTTAAGGCACTAGAAGAGACTATATTACCTGAGCTCTCATCTGTAATTGAGGAAGTATTTTGGATGACTCCAGAGGATTTTGCTAAGGACTATCGTTCTATGCATGGTGCAGGTTTCTCTATTGAACCACGACTTACCCAATCAGCTTGGTTCCGATTTCATAACCGCGATAGCGCTATTTCTAATCTTTACTTTGTCGGCGCCGGTACTCACCCAGGTGCAGGTCTTCCCGGTGTTATAAGCTCTGCGAAAGTAGTAGAAGAATTACTGACAGGCGTTGAAGTTGGATCGGGCGGATAGATGATGGATAATTCGCAGTCAGATAATATATCATCAAAAAAATTAATGGCTCGTCACGGCAAATCATTTTATTGGGCCAGCCTATTTCTTGGTTCCAACTTAGCTAACAGTGCTGCGCAACTTTACAAATTTTGCCGCTTTGTTGACGACTTAGCAGATGGAGATATTCCAGACCGTCAAGCATTACTAGAGAACATTCGCGCCTGCCTCAATGGCCATAATCAACCTGCAAGTTCTGAAATAGACGCTTTTTTAAATCTGGCCGCCAAGCATAATATCCCTCTTACAGCGGCAACTGAATTACTAGATGGTATGTTGAGTGATCAAACGCCAACTACTTTTGAGAGTGAAGCAGAATTACTGCGCTATTGTTATGCCGTTGCAGGGACCGTAGGGATTATGATGTGCCGAGTGCTAAACTGTAAAGAACAACGTGCAGAAAGCTTTGCTATAGACCTTGGTATTGCAATGCAGTTGACCAATATTGCTCGAGACGTCTTAGAAGATGCTCAGATGGCACGCCGTTACCTGCCGGCGTGCTGGGTAAACTTAACGGCTTCTGAAATTGCTGGTATGAATGCCACATGTCATGAGCCTGTCGCTTTAGCCATTAAGCGTATACTCGATCTTGCCGAGGATTACTATGAAAGCGCTCTACTTGGCATCCAATTGCTGCCCTTTCGGTCGCGTTTTTCAATTACTGTCGCCTTACGCGTTTATCGGCAAATTGGTATATCACTAAGGGAACGTGATTTTTGTTGGTGGCATGGTAGAGTTTATGTCGCGACGCCAAAGAAAGCCTTATTAAGTTTGCGCAGTATTGTAGATTTAATACCCACAAAAGTGCCGTCTCATAACAAGCAATTGCATCGACATTTAAAGGGGGTATAAGGTGTCGCGTCTTCATAATAATTTGAATAAAATAACCAAACTTGATATCGCCATTATTGGCGGCGGCAGTGCAGGCATAAGTCTTGCTGCCAAGCTGAACAATGTCTCTGCGGTTGTTGTAGAACCCAGAACGCCGATTGAGCGAGATTGTAGCTGGGCCTTATGGGCTAATTACGCCCAAAAAACACAATTTCAGACCGCTATTAAAGGTAGCTGGCAGCAGTGGCGAGTGACTGACCACCACACTGAGGTTCTCCACAGTAGTGACCAGTTCCATTATATTAGCCTAAGTTCAGCTAAATATATGGGACAGTGTGAGAAGAATTTAGCCGAAGGTGTTGATTTAATTCGTGCTACGGCAGAAGATATTCTTACTGAGGGAATAGGTGGCTCATTTAGCGCCGGAGGTCAACAATATAAAGCTGAAAAAATTTATGACAGTCGACCACTAAAGGTTTCTGAAGACAGCTTAAAGCAGCATTTTTTAGGCTGGGAAATTCGTACAAAAGCCCCAATCAGTGATCCCCAAATTGCAACTTTAATGGATTTCCGCGTAGACCAATCTCGCGGGCTCCACTTTATATATGTTCTGCCTTTCTCAGATCGACGCTTGTTAATTGAGTCGACTATGATATCTAAAAAATTGGAAGACAAAGAGTGGTATCGCCAAGCTATTTACCAATGGCTTAAGGAGCAAGAAATTGAAATAGAGGAAACATTAGCCGAAGAAACGGGTATTATTCCCATGCAATCAATAAACCCATTAGATATAAAATCTGGAGCGATTGGTGCTGCAAGTGGAGCAGTTAGGCTTTCCTCAGGTTATGCATTTGCCAGTATTCAGGAACAGATAAGTAAATTGGCTGAGTGTATCAGTTGTGGCGATTTTTCAGTTCCTGCACCTATTCACCCATTTTTAAACCATATGGATAAGATATTTAATGGAGTATTGATGGCACACCCTGAGCTCGGCGTTACCATTATGATGCGCACGGCAAAAGCGTTAGATGCTGATGGTTTTGCGCGCTTCATGCTCGGTTCGGCTACATTAATTGATTGGGCTAAAGTCATTTTAGCTATGCCAAAAGTATCATTTTTAAAACAGATTTTTCGTCAATGACAAGCTGGGATATGCTCGCTATTTGCGCTGTATTATTATTTGGCGTACCCCATGGCGGGCTAGATGGTGCTGTTGCGCGTCGTATTGGTTGGTCATCAGGTATTCAATCATGGTGTCTTTTTCACTTTACTTATATTATTTTAGCCGCTTTAGTTACCCTGCTTTGGTGGTTATTCCCGCTGGCCAGTCTCGGCGTATTCTTATTAATATCAGCACTGCACTTTGGTGCTAGTGATATTGTTGATATAGGCACTGATTTACTACCTTGGGCTGCTCATGGCGGTTTAGTTGGTATTGTTATTCCCAACCTTCATCCCATATTGGTTGAGCCTATTTTTACCATTCTGGTTGGTGCGGATAATGCTAGCCTATTGATGAACTGCATCACCAGCTTATTTTTTCCTTGGTTACTTAGCCTAATAGGTTACTGTTTCTTCGCTTATTGGCAGGTTAAATATCGTAAATCGTTAATTAACCTGCTGGTGCTAGTAGGGTTAGTTTTTATACTTCCGCCATTAATTAGTTTCTCGTTATACTTTTGCCTCTGGCACAGCAAAGGTCATACACTTCGTCTGTGGCATAGTTTAGACGTAACTGAGCGACGCCGCAGTGCAGTTGAGGCGGCAATATATACCGTAATCTCTTGGCTAGCAGCAGGATTTATTTTTTACTCTTATCAAGAACCCTCTTCTATTACATTAATAAAGGTTACCTTTATAGGTCTGGCAGCACTCACCTTACCCCACATGCTACTTGTCGATTACGCTGATAGGCAATACTACACTAGAGGAAGACCACTATGACGGATATTAGTACCCGCAAAGCAGACCATATTGCACTTGCATTACAGTCTTCACATCAGGCTAGCCAAGGTGCTGGGTTTGATCGTATACGATTTGAGCCTAATCCACTCCCCCAAATATCTCTCCAAGATGTCGAATTCAACAGCGATTTTTTAGACAGACGCGTGGCGGCGCCATTTATGATTGGCGCCATGACAGGTGGTTGCGATAATGGTGAGATTATTAACCAACATCTCGCCGAAGCTGCTCAGACTTGTAACATTCCAATGTCACTCGGCTCTCAACGAGCGGCACTGGAACGCGGTTTACCACAAAATGTTAGGCGATGGGCTCCTTCAGCTATTGTGCTTGGCAACGTAGGTGCCACTCAATTGCAGCAACATGGCTTAGACTTAGCAAAACGTGCGGTGGACTCGGTCGAAGCAAATGCGCTAGTCATCCACCTCAACCCTCTTCAGGAACTAATACAGCCAGATGGCGATCGGGATTGGAATAAGGTATTAGAAGCGATTCAACACTGTGCTGACAAACTTAACGTACCTGTCATCGTTAAAGAAGTGGGTGCAGGTATGGGTCCTAATAGCGTTAAAAAGTTAATGGATGCTGGTATTAAATGGATTGAAATTGCTGGACGCGGCGGTACTAACTGGGCAAGTATTGAATTAAGTCGAAACGGATCTGAACGAGAACGAGAAATCGCGAGTGCCTTTCTTGAATGGGGTATGGACACGGTTGAAATACTGCCTGCAGTGCATGCAGCGTGCCCAAGCTTAAATTTCATTGGCTCAGGTGGAGTGCGTAATGGCTTGCATATAGCTATTTGTATTCGATTAGGAGCAAAGATGACAGCTTTAGCTCAACCATTTCTAGCTCCAGCCTTAATATCAACAGAAGCTGTTATCGAAAAAATTTCGATTGTTGAAGAACAGTTACGCTGGGCAATGTTTTTAACCGGCAGTCAAAAATTATCAGATTTACGTAAGGCGACTCTTCAAAAAAGTTTTAACCAAAGAATTTGAGAGTTTAGCAAAAAAAGAAGTATTTGTTGTACCTACTGACAAATTCTTTTAACCATTTTCTGTTAAAACCTTCTGATGGCCATCGAGGGTGATTGCGAGAGGTAACAACACCTAAATCGTATATCTTGGCTCGCATCGTTAAGCTTTTCACGGGCGCACGGTTAACTGAATGCAACACCAAATTTCTCTTCAACCATGTTTCTGTCCAAACTCAACGTTTAGTAGCCCTACAGTGTGGTCACCTGTTTCATTGTGGTGCACTTCCCAACCACTTTATAGCTGTATATATCTTCTGTCATATACCGATAATAGTGTTGACCCAAAAACCTTGTCAGTAAGCAGCTGGTATCCCAACTCCACACCTCATTCGCTTTTTTAGCCGTGTAGCTCATCGGTTTTTTATTGTTATTTCACGGTTGAGCTTTGCCTCGGTGGTGCAGCATATATAGCCGATTTCAATATACAATAAAACTCAGATCTCGAGGCGATATACTCTCATCTGTTAGCTATAGTGGTAATGAGGCAAACTCATTCTCATTACCAAGGTCAGTCACTGCCTTTCTTTTGCTCTCGCTTAGTTTATTCAACGGCTCCGGCCTCATCGCTGCAAGCCTTTTCTCTGAGCCAATTGAACCTTCTACTCGCCAATGCGGTAAGGTTGTTGTTGATAACCCAAACTTCACATGCCCTATCTTGCCTCGCACCTAACGCGACTGCTCTGCTAATGATCTGTGCATGATTTAACATTTTAGCCTGCTGTTACCGCTGTTGTTACTTGGTGTTTCTTTGTAAAACGCCAGCGCTTCTCGGCGCCCACAATAACGGATATAAGGGCACCACAGGAGAACACTCGAATCCATGAATAGAGGTCTATTGGGGCAGAATTAAACCATGCATTCATTATCGGCAAATAGGTAAACAAGCCCTGAAGTACTGCCATAATGATTATACCAAACCAAATCCAAGGATTGCTAAATAAACCCACTGAGAAAATCGACCGTTCAAACGAGCGACAGTTCAATAGATAGAAGGCCTCGCCGACCACAAACATGGCAACCGCCACGGTTTGGGCTTGCTCTTCGCTGGCACCCAGACTCAACTCTAATTCGTAAAGACCAAAAGCCGTGATGCACAATAAAGATGACACCAACACAATACGCCATAATAATATACTGTCGATAATAGGCGCATTTGGGATATTAGGTGGGCGCAGCATAATACCTTTTTCTTTCGGTTCAAAAGCAAGCATTAAGCCTAAGAAAATAGCCGTCGTCATATTTATCCAAAGAATATGTACGGGCAACAGCGGTAGCGATACACCTAAAATAACAGCGACAAGAATGACTAAGCCTTCGCCGCCGTTGGTCGGTAGCGTCCATACGATGAATTTTTTTAAGTTATCAAAAACGCCTCGTCCTTCTTCTACAGCATCTCTTACGGTTGCAAAGTTGTCATCGGTAAGCATCATGTCGGCCGCATCGCGTGCTACTTCCGTGCCGTTTAATGCCATGGCAACGCCAATGTCAGCACGCCTCAATGCAGGTGCATCATTTACACCATCGCCGGTCATTGCAACCACTTGATCTTGCGCTTGTAGGGCCTTTACAAGTTGTAATTTATTTTCAGGAGTGACCCGAGCAAATACTTTGAATGTTAGTGCGGCTTTCATCAGTTCGTCATGCGTAAGCAGTGCCAGCTCTTGACCTGTAATAGTGGCATTGCCGCTAGCGTTGTCTACAATAGTAAGCTGATGAGCGATGCTAGTAGCCGTCAAAGCATGATCGCCGGTGATCATTTTCACATCAATACCAGCAAGGTAGCAGGCTTTTACGGCCTCTATCGCTTCTGGACGAGGCGGGTCTATCATCGCTTGTAATCCCAGAAACTCTAAATTTTGAGCTAGAAATTCGTGGCTAATACTACTGCTATTTGAGTCTACTCGCTTGCGTGCAAACGCCAGCACGCGCAAGCCGCGACTGGCCATTTCTTGCACCTGCTGATGAATACGATCATTGGCAAGTTCAACCTGTTCACCATTATGATCGAGCATACAAATACATTTTGGTAAAATACTCTCAATAGAGCCTTTCATGTAAACAACATTACCTTCTTCTTCAGCATTTAAAATTGCCATGTACTGATATTCTGATTGAAAAGGGATTATGTCTAAACGATTCTGCGTAAGCTGGCTTTCGTTAATACCCGCCTTGGCAGCCGAAACAATTAAAGCAGCTTCTGTAGGGTCACCAGTAATAGTCCATTGCTGATGCGATTTTTCGAGCGTAAGGTCAGGAGCGTTGACTAGCGCATCATTACATAAAAAACCCGCTTTTAAGGTGGTGAATCCGGCTGAAATAGTAGGCAAAGTTGCTACCTTACCGCCGTCATTAAATTCTCCGTGTGGATCATAACCACTTCCGCTAACACTAAAGCTGCGGCCTCCAGCCCATATATCGGTAACCGTCATTTGGTTTTTAGTAAGGGTACCGGTTTTGTCGGAACAAATTACCGTGGTGCTGCCTAAAGTCTCAACCGCGGGTAAGTTGCGTATTACGGCGTTTTTTTTTGCCATTCGAGATACGCCAATTGCCAGCATGATAGTCACCGCAGCGGGCAGGCCTTCTGGAATCGCACCTACGGCAAGTGCAACCGCTGCCATAAAGGTATCAATTAGGGGTCTGCCGTGGAGCCAGCCAATAAATACGGTGAGGGACGCTAGTCCAAGAATGGCATAAAGCAGCACATGGCTAAAACTCGCAATTCGTTTGGTAAGTGGGGTATCGAGCGTTTCAGTGGTGGCAATCATTTCAGAAATTTTACCGATTTCTGTATTATCACCGATGTGCACAACAACACCTATGCCAGTGCCGTAGGTCACTAGTGTAGAAGAAAAGGCCATATTACGTCTATCGCCTAATAAGCATTTTTCAGATAACGTGGATACGTCTTTCTCGGTCGGTAACGATTCGCCAGTAAGTGACGATTCATCAATTTTTAAGTCGCGTATTTTGATTAAGCGAAGGTCTGCAGGTGTTTTATCGCCTGCTTGTAATATGACAACATCGCCTAGCACTAATTCTTCAGCTAATATTTCTTGACGTTTGCCAGCGCGTAATACGGTTGTTTTTGTCTTTACCGAGTTAGAAAGTGAATTTATTGCATTTAAGGCCTTCGATTCTTGTACAAAGCCAATAATAGCGTTAACCAAAACCACTGCAAATATAACGGCCGAGTCAACCCACTCGTGCAGCAGCAAGGTAACCACGCATGCCGCCAGTAAAATATAAACAAGCGGTTGATTAAACTGTAGTAAAAAACGTTTCAGCGGACCGGTGCCTTTATGCTCAGTAATTTTGTTGTGGCCAAACTGCTCGCGCCTTTCAATAATCTCATCTAAACTGAGACCTTCTTTAACGTTTGTCGCTAACGAAGACGCCACGCTGTCAGTACTTTGGTCGTGCCATGTCGACTTGAGTTCCATTGCTCTCTCCAAATTGACCAGATACTAATATAGGTATACTAGCGTTTTAATATACTGAGTTGTTATTCAAAAAACAGTCGTTAAATAGCTGTCGAAAGATCGAGAAAACCGATAACTTGATTTAAAAAGACAATAAAATACGAGTTTATATATTCTGGGTTTTGTCTTGATTTGAGCCAAGCCAGCTGTGGCAAGCTGATTACCGAAGGATTGTTAGATGCCAGTCTGATATGTACTAACGCTGTCAGTAATCGCTGGATAAATGTCGTTATTTTTATCCATTGTGGAAAAATGATGAAACTTTTTGATTGCTAGATTAATGGTGAAGAATAAATGTTTACAGCCCCTCTTATTAAATCGTTACTGGTATGATGATAGATATCAAAATACTTGATTCTATTGCGCTATTGAACATACAAGCAGCATTCTCGACCATTGTACTGTGAGCTTACGGCAGTATAGCGTGACATCATCAATTTACAGGCACAGCTTGACCTAGGCGGTTAAGCCTACGTTAATCTGTTTAGGTGGGGTTTATCTAAATGACTTAACTTTTGGTGATATAATTCCACGGTAAGTCATTTTCTGGG